>QKBP01000100.1 GCA_003246035.1 Desulfuromonadaceae bacterium
GATTGCGGGGGTAGCAGATATCGTACAACGGTTTCGGCAACACGTACCCCCCCAGCCTCTTCGCACCTCCCTTTTCGTCAAGTCGGTAGACTGCAATCTCCCTAGCGGTATCCGAAGCAACGTAGACAAACTCATGCTTGAACAGCACATCGGCGATACGTCCGGACATGGGGAGGGTCGTCTCAAATTTCGGGTGACACGGATCGACCAGCGAGTAGAGTTCGACCCCCTTCTCCCCTGCAACAGCAAGATGCTGTGCGTTACTTGACAGGACATGACGGTCCATGAGATCGGGAAGCTCGCTACAGGGGGACAGTTCACCATTCCTTTCTACGTGGAATGCGGTCACCGGAGCACCCTTCCGGCCAAGCCAAACGTGCCCCTTGGCGACACTTAGACCTTTGAACTCCCACTGGGTGTAATGCTGAGGCGTTTGTCCTAGGTCGTCGATGTCGAACACCTGAAGGTTAAAATTCTCGCTCGAAGCGATCAATTTACCTTCGGTGCCGAACAGATTGTAAATTGTCCCGGAATAGGTTCGTATGGGTGAGATGATGCGTGGCGCTGCCAACGCGTCAAGGTCCCAGCTGGAGACGCCGCGTGTTGCTGTCGTGTACAGCCGGTTGCCGACAGCAACCGCGGAGGTAAATTGGCCGGTCTGCATCACCTTGCCGACAGTCTCAAGCAACCCCTTGCCGTCCCGTTGGTAGACAATGGCCCCTTCGGCGGGGCTGAGTGCCACAAGCAGCCTCCCCCCCTTCTCAAGGTGCAAGCCGGCCACACTTTTCTGGGCGGAAGAGATTTCCTGGAGTAACCGTAGCTGAGAACCATCGACCGAAAAGGTTCTCAAGGTGCCGTCGTCGAAATGGATATGAAGTGCATGGCCATCCCCAGCGATACCCCGCAACGTTTCTCCAAAATCCCTGAGCAACTGAAGTTGCTCCTCCCCGCGAGTTCGCTGCAACCGCCACAGCTTACCGGAGTGTGCGATGACAAAGAGTTCACTTTCATCCCCGGCAACTCGCCAGGCGCTGTCGAGCTCGGCATGGCGCTCCGGAGTTACCGAAATCTCGAGATCTAGAGATAACTGCCAGAGGCCGCGGGCGTGATCGGCAACGACCAGCGACACCCCGTCAGACCAGAGCGAAACGGGTTTACCGCCCAGTTCGGCGGCCCCAACTTGGCGTGGCTTTCTCGGGTCGGCGATGGAGATCTTGTACAGGCGGGCAGGCTTGCTCGAGAGTGCATAAAGATAGGAACCGACGATCTCGATATCGACGATCCGAGCCGTCAGGTCAAGGTGAGACTCGACCGCCAGCAGCGGCTCGTGGTAGCGCAGGAAGCTTTCAATCCCCCCTCCCGACCTCGCCACCCACAGGTAGTCACCGCTCACCTCGAGGTCGAACATGTGACCGCGGTCGAGGGAATGTGCCCGGCGGATATCGCTATCAAGGGTGTCCGCCATGAGCATCAGTCGGGTATCGGCTGTCAGGTTAGCTCCCTCGAGCTTCAGCCCCAGGCGACCGAAGGCGTTACGTGACACACTAACCTGCCTGACGGAGGGCGCTCCGTCCTTCTCGTCCTCGTGATAATAGAGCGCGGTCGCAACCGCGGTGATCGCCATCAGATAAATAAGCAGGGCGAAGGCGAGGCAGATTTTGGTGCGGCTCAGCATGGTAGAGGCGTCATCCTGTAAGCGGGCATCTCGCGAGTCACCCCTTCCCGACCCATTTTTCGAGGATCTGCTGCAGGCTGTTCTGACGGAATGGTTTGCTCAGGTAATCATTCATCCCGGCGGCCAGGCACTTGTCAAATTCCTCTTGGCGACTGAAGGCCGTCAAGGCGATGATCGGCGTGGTGATACCGCGTTGGCGGATTTGGCGTGTCGCCTCGTAACCATCTAGAACCGGCATCTGGCAGTCCATGAGGGTCAGGTCGTAAGAGGCATCGCAGATGGCCTGAACCGCTTCGGAACCATTCGAGGCGAGGGTCACATGATAACCCGCCGAAGTCAGCAGGATCGAGAGGAGCTTTTGGCTGTCCGGGTTATCCTCGGCGACCAGGATACGCGCCCCCTCCAGAGACGCGATCGACTGCGACTGTTCAGCACGTGGCTCGTCATTGCCGACGACAGGTCTGGAAGTTGATGTTCCCGAAAGATTCGCCAACGCCATGGCCAGGTCGGAAAGTTGAACCGGCTGCATCAACAGTTGCGGTACAAGCTGTTTACTCCCTCGGGCATCGACCCCCCTCTCCCCAGGTCGATGCAACACCAGGGCTGCCCGGATGGAGCGAACATCGAAGATTTCCGGAAGGGCCTCCCATGCCCCACGATCTGCGACCACGCTCACGCCAGGCTTACTGTCCTGACCGCTGTGCTTCAGCCCGGCGAGAAAATCTTCGGCCGAGGCGCAACACTTCACCTGCATTCCGAGACCGTCCAGCAGCTCGGAAAGTACCCTTTGTGTGGCCGGTTCTTCGACGGCAAGCAAGACCGGCTTGTTCTGGAGATGCTGTCGAATGACCGGGGAAAACCCTGTGGGGTCCTGAATCTTCAGGGGAAGGCAGAGAGTGAAACGGCTCCCCTGTTTCGGCACGCTGGCCACCTGGATGTCTCCCCCCATCAACGACGACAACTCTTTTACGATCGCCAGCCCGAGACCGGTACCGCCGAACCTCCGGCCGTCGACCACTTCACCCTGATGGAATGACTCGAAGATCTTCTCTTGAACATGCAGTGGCACCCCGACGCCCGTATCACTGACCTCGAGATGAAACAGACCATCTCCGGGGCCGGGCTGGTGCCAGATCCCCACTTCGATTACGCCCTGATCGGTGAATTTGACCGCATTCCCCAAAAGGTTGAGGAGCATCTGCCTGACACGACCGGAATCCCCCAGCACGACTTCGGGGACAGTGGGCAACATGGCCAGGTTGACCACGACCCCCTTTTCGAAGGCCTTCGGGGCCAGAAGCATCACGACATCTTCCGCGACCTTGCGCAGATTGAACTCTGCCATCTCGAGAGAGAGCTTACCGGCCTCGATCTTGGAGAAATCAAGCAGGTCCTCGAGCAGACTCATGAGAGCCTGAGCGGATCGATACACCGTTTCTGCGAGTTCGCGTTGTTTCGGATCGATATCGGATTTGCGCAGCAGGTCGGCCATCCCCAGAACGCCGACCATCGGCGTCCGTATTTCATGGCTGACATTGGCCAGAAAGAGCGACTTGGCTTCGTTCGCCTTCTCGGCAGAGGCCTTGGCACGCAACAGCTCATCGTTGGTCGCCTGCAGCTCTTGGGTGCGCAAGCGCACCTCCTCTTCCAAGAAAATGCGATGTTTCTGCAGCTTGGAATCTCGCTCGCTGAGAGCCCGCATCAGTTCATTGAACCCCTCGAACAAGGTCTTGAACTCGCTGGTCACCGGATGCTGTTCGAGCAGAAGCCATTCGCTTTTGGTCACGACCTCGTGCATGTGATCGGCGACTCCCGAGATTGCCCCCGAAAGCTTCTGCTGAAAATGGTGGGCCAACCGATACGACAGGGTGACACACCCACCCAGAACCAGTAAGGTCAATAGAATCAGCCAGAGAAGGCGGGTCGAGAAAAGCTCGAGATCGGCCCGAAGATATAAACCACCCAGATAGGTGGCATCGTGCCAGATCGGCACAAAGTGCCCCAGGTATCCATCTTCGAACCAGCTCAATTCGCGATGCAACTTGGTTCCCTCGGCGATCTGGTGGGCCTCGAGTTCGAACAAGCGCATTTCGCGAACTGCAGCAAGCTCATGCGTCGAAGATGATTCGCGGATGTAGTGGGCGACGGCACGATCCCGGTTGTCGAGCAGATAGACCGTCACGACCCGTCTGGACCCGGCGGCCTGCGACAACACCTCCTGCGCGCGAAGGTGGTCATCGCGAGTCAACGGATTGACAACTCCGGAAGCAAGCAGTTTGGCAAGAGACGATAAATGTCGGGAGGTTTCGCTGTGGAGTGAATAGATTTCGTAGCCGGCGAATATCAGGCTGACAAGCAATAGCACCAGGGTCGAGACCAGAACGGTCATCCCGGCGAGTTTGTTCTTGATGGACACCAGACGGGGAGAAGACACTGGGCTCCCTCACGCAATCACAGTGAAAGCAAGACTTAGTTAAGAGGACCTGTAACACCGAAAGAATTGATTATAGGACAAAAGCGCGGCAAAAAAAAGCGCGCATGCCAGGAGGGGTAGCACACGCGCAAAGAAGGAAGGAGGTAGGAGCTGAAGATCTGTGTTGATCTTTGAGAATAGATTACCTATATGGTCATCATTTGTCAAGCGACCAATCTGTCACTTTAATTTACCATCGCACCAGGGGAATACTCTCGGTAGCCACTGAAATTAATGCGAATTTTTTGTTGCGCCACAGAAAATAACCGTGTTATAAAATATTTCGTTAAAAAAGTTTGTGCAGCGCCTTGCCGATTCGAGTCGTCGTACCAAGACAGGAAACGCACAGACAAGCCGGCTGTGCGTTTTTATGTATCGACAGGAGCTGCCCAGTCCAAACAACGGGATAACCCGCAACAAAGGAGCAGAAACAGATGGCTGAAGGTACAGTGAAATGGTTTAACGACACGAAGGGTTTCGGTTTCATCGAGCAGGACAACGGTCCTGATGTCTTCGTGCACTTCTCGTCGATCACCATGGAGGGGTTCAAATCGCTTGCCGAGGGCGAGCGCGTCCGATTTGATGTTGTCGAGGGGCAGAAGGGCCCTCAGGCTGCCAACGTCGTCAAAGCCTGACCCAACCAGACACATTCAGTTCAAAAGCTCCATGCCTCGTGCATGGAGCTTTTTTATTGCCCACCGGCAGGATTGTCATCGCCGGCAATGCGGGTAAGCTTAACGTCCGACTCCGAAACTCCAACCGTCAGGATTGAACCCCATGAGCACTGAACGATCATACGATGGCAAGACCTTCCACGGCTTTCAACATACCGCGTCCAGCGCAGTCGTTGATCTCAATTTGACCCTGCACACCTTCTCCCATCTCGCCACAGGGGCACGTTATCTCCACATTGAGTCTGCGGATGACAACAACATGTTCGCGGTCGGTTTCCGTACCACACCCGATGATTCGACCGGTGTCGCACATATTCTTGAACATACCGTGTTGTGCGGATCGCGCAGTTACCCGGTGCGCGATCCTTTTTTCTCCATGCTGCGCAGAAGTCTCAACACCTTCATGAACGCCCTAACCTCTAGCGACTGGACGCTCTACCCTTTTGCGAGCCGCAACCGGAGCGACTTCTACAACCTCATGGCCATCTACCTCGACGCCGTATTTTTTCCGCTGCTTCGCGAGGTCGATTTTCACCAGGAAGGGCACCGGCTCGAATTTTCCGAGTTCAACAACCCCGAATCCCCCCTGGAAATCAAGGGAGTGGTCTACAACGAGATGAAAGGCGCAATGGCCGACCCATCGTCACTGCTGGCCAGACGCTTGAATCGAGCCATCTTCCCGACGCTCACCTACGGTCACAATTCAGGAGGGGAGCCGGATGCCATCCCCACCCTGACCCACGCCGACCTGTGTGCCTTCCACGCCCGCTATTATCACCCTTCGAACAGCTACTTCTGCAGTTACGGCAACCTCCCCCCCGAGGAGCACATGGCGTTCATCGAACAAAACGCCTTGCTTCACTTCGAACGCCTGCAGGTGGCGTCGGCCGTTCCCCGGGAGGCGCGATTCACCTCGCCGCAACGACGTAACGAGGTCTACCCGGTTGACCCGGGGAGTCCCCTCGGGCAGCGCTCCCTGGTTCAGGTTGCCTGGCTGACTGCACCGATTGAAGATCAGCACGACACCGTGGCCCTCAACGTTCTCGCTTCGCTGCTGGTCGGCAACCCTTCCGCGCCCCTGTACCGAGGTCTCCTCGAGTCCAGGCTGGGGCTCAACCTGGCTCCTGGCACCGGTTATCACGACGACCTGCGCGAGACGTATTTCGCCGCCGGGCTGCAGGGGACGGACACGGAAAATAGCGCCGCGATTGAGAGCCGCATCCTGGAGATCCTCGCGGAATGCGCCGAGCAGGGGTTCACCCAGGACCAAGTCGATGCGGCGATCCAGCAACTCGAGTTTTCCTTTCGCGAGGTAGGAGGTGATTCCTACCCGTACGGCCTCACCCTCCTGATCCGTCTTTTAGCGTCATGGCTGCATCGTGACGACCCGCTTCCGCCACTGGACAGTCTCGCGGTGTACGACGAGCTGCGTCGCAATGCAGTCAGGGAGGGGACCTTTCCACAACTGATCCGTCGCTACCTGCTCGACAATCCGCATCGCGTCACCCTGACGCTCTCCCCTGACTCCGAGATAAAAACACGCACGGATGAGCTGCTGCGCACGAAACTCGCGGGCATCAAAAAGGACATGGACGACAGAGAGAAGCAAGCAACGGTGCAGCTGGCGGAAGAACTCATGGAGGCCCAATCCGACCCGGGAGACGTCGAGTGTCTGCCGAGCCTTGCGCTAGACGAGATTCCGCAGCAGGAAGTCCCCGTCGATGGTCGGCGTACCATGCTGGGCGCGACCCCCTGCTGGCAATATGACCAGCCTACCAACGGCATCGCCTACCTGACGCTGCGCTTTGACCTGTCACCGCTCCCCGAAGAGCTCTCCGCGTATCTGCCGCTTTTCTGCACGCTCCTGCCGCAGATGGGGGCCGCTGGCCACGATTATCTGACCATCACCGAGCGGATCGCAGCGTACACCGGAGGGATACGGGCCTCGGCACAGGTGATTGAAAATGCCCGCGAAGCGGAGGCGTTCACCACCTGCCTCGAGGTACGTGGCAAATGTCTCTACCGGCATCGCGGCACGTTGCTGGAGCTACTCGGAGAACTGCTGACGGCGGTAGATTTCACCGACCTGCAGCGCATGCACACGGTCGTCAACCAGCTGCGCATCTCTGTCGAAAACGGCATCCCGGGGTCGGGACACAGCTACGCAATCCGCAGCGCTGCAGCCGGGCTTTCACCGGCGGGGAGGCTCAAGGAGAGCTGGAATGGCATCGAGCAGGTTCGCCTGGTACGCCACTGGGCCGGACTCCCCGCCGAAGCATTGGGGCCGCTCGCCGAACGGCTCAAGGAGATAGCCGCCATTCTCGTCAACCGCCAGACGATGCGCGTCCTGATCGTTGCCGAAGGAGAAGTCCAATCCGAGCTGTTGCGCGATGTGGCCCAATTCGTCTCCGGGACCATCCGTTCCGGCTCGGCCGTCCCGGCCAGTGAGAATACCCCCTGGTCCCCGGCCTCATCTCACCATGGCTGGATCACCTCGGTACCGGTCGCGTACGTTGCCCAGGTCTTCCCCACGGTCTCCTATACGCATCCCGACGCCCCGACCCTCGCCGTCCTGTCACGCCTGTTGCGGGCCGGATACCTGCACCGTGAAATCCGCGAACGGGGCGGTGCGTACGGTGGATTCGTCTCGAACGACCCGATGAACGGAATCCTGGCGATGGTCTCTTACCGCGATCCACACATAGCCCGCACCCTCGGCGTTTTCCGCGATGCTTCGGAATGGGCCGCCTCCGGACGCTATGATGCCAACGACATCAAGGAAGCAGTTCTCAGCTGCTTCTCGGAACTCGATCGACCCCACTCTCCGGCCGGAAGAGCCTACCGCGAATTCAATTGTCGGGAACAGAACCTGACGCGGGAGATCCGTCAGGCTTTTCGGGAAGGCGTCCTGTCGTGCAGCCATGAAGCCTTGGTGAATGCATCCAGACGCTACCTGCTCGACGGCTGGCCGCAGGCCTCCGTCGCCATAGTCTCTGGCGAGGACCTGCTGCACGCGGAACGGGAGAAAATCTCTGCCCCCCTGCAGATCGAAAGACTGTAAGGGCCCTTCAGGTGCGCTTTTTGACGTGACGGGTCGGGATTGCGCCGAGAGGATCCTCGGGCCAGGGGTGCTTCGGATACCGGCCTCGAAGCTCCTTGCGCACCTCGGGATAGATCTCGCGCCAGAAATGACCCAGATCGGAGGTCACCTGCACCGGGCGGCCCGCAGGTGAGAGCAGGTGAACCATGACCGACAGCCGCCCTTCGGCAAGCCGAGGCGTTTCCTGAGCACCGAACATCTCCTGTAGCTTGACGGCAAGGACTGGCTGCTCACCACAGCAGTAGTCTAGTCGGATCCTCGACCCACTCGGGACCTCGAGCGTCTCCGGGACCAGGGCATCGAGCCTGGAGCGCTGTCTCCCCGCCAACCTCCCTACCAGGGCGCTCCCCGGGTCGAACGCCCTGAGACCGCGTACATCACGTATTCCGTGAAGGTACGGAAGCAGCCAGGACTCGAGCCCCTCGAGCAGTTCCTCATCGCCGACTCCGGGCCACTCGTCGGGGTCGAGACGGTGCAGCAACGCCAGTCGCCCGCGCAGCTGCCGACTCGAACGGCTCCAGCCCAGCGCCTCGAGCCCCAGCGAACGCACGGCACCAGCCAGTGCCGACTCTCTCTCCAGGGGGATCGGCTCGACCCTGCGCCGCTCCAGAGGGGCCTGTATCAGGTGAAGCCCCTCCCAGGCCTCAACCTTCTGGGTGCGCGGGTTGAATTCAGCGCTTCGCCGCGCTTCGATCAAGCCGGCCAGGTCGGTGCACAGGTCGGACCGCCCTACCCGGCACCCCCAGCGCACCCGCGCCTCAGATCCGCCGTCCTCCATCAGTTCGGGAACAACCAGCAGCTCAGTGCCAAACAACGGGCTGGCTGTCTCGAGGCGGCAGCCCCGGCCGCTGGACAGGCGATACGCCGGGCTCCCCGCTTCGCGCTGCACGGCAACGCGGTCCGGATAGGCCGTCGCCAGCAGCCGCCCGAGGAGCTTTTCGTCGGCGCCCACGCCCACCTCCCCGGTTGCCCCGAAATGGCGTAACCAGAACTGGTAGGTCCGCTCCGTACGCGGGAAATGGCGCCTGCGCGGCGAGGAATCCGCGACGTGCTCGAAGCAGGCATGAAGGTCCTCCCCATCTCCTCTTGGGAGTGTTCTCAGCTCCCCCTCTTCGAGCAGTGCGACGAGCAGGCAGCCGATCGGAAGCACGTCCAACTCTCTGGCCGCAAGAAGCAGGCGGGCATGGCGCGGATGGGAAGGGATCGTTAGCATTGCACGCCCGGTCCCCGTCAGCATCCCTTGGCTATCGACAGCGCCGAGATAGCCAAGCACCCTTTGCGCAGCGGCATAGGCGCCTGCCGGGGGGGGGTCGAGCCAGTCCAGCTGGAGTGGATCGGGGACGCCCCATCCCGCCAGGTCGAGAGCCAGCGCCGCTAGATCGGCCACCATGATTTCCGGAGGGGCTTCGGGGAGCAGCCCCCCCTGCACCCCCTCCCCCCAGAGGCGCCAACAGACCCCGGGCGCCGTACGACCTGCCCTTCCGGCCCTCTGATCGGCGCTCTGCCGAGAAATTCGGGCGGTTTCGAGCAGGCTGAGACCGCTTGCCGGGTTGAAACGGGGGCGTCGTTCGAAACCGCAATCCACCACGCCGGTGACCCCCTCGATCGTCAGGCTGGTCTCGGCGATATTGGTCGCGAGGACGACCCTTCGCCGCGAGCCCGGCAGGATCGCTTCCTGCTGACGTTCAAACGGCAGATCGCCGTACAGGGTCCGCACGTCAATATCCGCCTGCTCACGGAGCAACGACTCGCAACGACGGATCTCCCGGGCACCGGGGAGGAACGCCAGCAGGTCGCCGTCGCATCGTTTGAGAGCCTGGGCAACGCCCCACGCGACGCCCTGCCCGAGGTCACTGTTTTCGGGCGCCGGTGTGTAGCGGATCTCGACCGGGAAGCGCTTGCCGTCCACGGAAATTACCGGACAGTCGTCCAGATAGCGTGACAGGCGCTCGCTGTCGAGCGTCGCGGACATGATCAACAGGCGAAGATCGTCGCGCAGCCCCTCGCGCAGGTCGCGGCACAACGCCAGAGCCAGGTCGCTGTGAAGGCTCCGTTCGTGGAACTCGTCGAAGATCACCAGACCGACTCCGTGCAGTTCTGGGTCCTGCTGAAGCCGACGGGCAAGTATCCCCTCGGTGATCACCTCGACCCGGGTCGAGCGAGACACCTGGCGCGCATGACGCATGGTATAACCGACCCGCTCGCCAACCGGCTCTCCGAGGCGGCTCGCCATATAGGTCGCCGCATTGACGGCAGCCAGGCGGCGTGGTTCGAGAAGCAGGGTCCGCCTCCCGGACAGCCACGGTGCGTCAAGCAGTGACAAGGGGACACGTGTGGTCTTCCCCTCACCAGGGGGGGCAACGAGAACCGCGACGCCCTCGCGTTGCAAGGCCTGATCGAGTGCCGGCAAAGCGTCGGAGAATTGAACAGAGGTCGAGGGAATTTTCATTACTGGACAAACGGCAGGGTCAGGTGTAGAGCGGCAAGGTGAAATGTACGGTCGTCCCCTGGCCCAAGCGGCTCTGAATCCAGACTCGGCCGCCATGAGCCTCGACAATATGCTTGACGATCGTCATTCCCAGTCCGGTGCCGGGAATCGCCGTGTTGGACGCGTCGGCACGATAGAACTTGTCGAACACCCGCTCGAGCTGTTCCTGGCCAATGCCGATCCCCTGGTCGGAGATTTTGACGTGACAACCACTGCCGGTTACTCCTCCTTCACAGCGAATGACGCTCCCCGGCGCGGAATATTTCACGGCGTTGCTGAGGATGTTTTCCATGACCTGGGCCATGGCGAAGCGATCGACCTTGAGCAGGATCTCGTCGTCGGGGAGGACCAGCTCGAAAGAATTGCGATCACGGTAGACCCGGAAACCTAGCAGGGCATCCTCGCACAGCTGGCGAAGGCTGCATCCTGAATAGTCGAGCTGCAGACCTTCTCCCGACTCGATCCGGCTGATATCGAGCAGATCATTGACGATCTGCGCCAGACCTTCGGCTTTCTGATGTACGATACTGATGTACTCCCTCAGCTCGTCCCCGGAGAGATTCTCATCGTCGAGGATCAGCTCGGAGAAGCCAAGGATGGTACTGAGCGGCGTGCGCAGTTCGTGGGCCGCCGTGGAGACAAACTCGCTCTTCAGGCGCTCGATCTCCCGTTCTCTGGTCACGTCGTGCAGGAACGTCACGAAACCGTTGCCGATGTTCCCCTTATCGGTCAGGGACGAGGTACGGGCCTGGTAGACCCTTGAGCCGCAGGCGGTTTCACACGGCAGGTCACCGGTCCAAAATCCCTGCCCCTCGGCACCGGAATACAAATGGTTCTGCAGGACTGCGGCGAAGGATCCGCCCCGTGCCCTGGCGAGGTCACGACACCCGTCGAGAAGCTGCTCGGCGGGCATGTTCTGCAACTGGACTCCACCTTGCGGATTGGTGACGATCAGCGGGTCTTCGACCGAACGAAGAATCCCGTTGATACGATTACGGGCCTCACGGGACTCGCTCAAGGCGTCACGCAGGGCCATCATCGAACGTTTGCGATCGCTGACGTCGCTGTAGCACAGGACGACATGCGTGACATTCCCACCACGATCGATGATCGGCTTTCCCACCACGTCAAAACTTCGACCGCGAAAACTCCAGTCGAGGTTCTTTTCATCGACACCGCCGCCGAGGATCTGCTCAAAGGAACACCCCTGTATGGGCTGATCGCCACAGCAAATCACCTCGCGGCAATCCCGGCCGATCACCCTGGGATACTCCGTCAGGAAGAACTCCTCGACCTTGCGGTTGTAGGCCACGATACGGCGCCGGGTATCGAGAACGAGGATGGCCGCGCCGGCCGTGTCGAAGACCGTCTGAATCTCGTCCCGGGCAAGACCCAGCTGTGTGTTGGTGTCACGCAGGTTGGTCAGGACATGGGAGAAACTGCTGCAGATGATGCCGATCGGATCGAGCTCTAGCAGCGTCTGGTCATCCAATTCATGGGGATTGATCGGACTCGTGCCCATGATGGCCAAAAGCTGATCGACCTTGCTGCGGATATAGCAGGTCAACTGACGATTGATCAGGAGCTGCTGCTCAAGCTGTACGGACAGGTCCGAGGATCTCTTATCCGGTGAATCCTTTTTCATACCATCTCCGCGGGCGGTGCAAGAGACACCTTACCCCCCGCCACTGATAACGATCAGATAGTACCCCTTGTCGGGCTTGACCTCGGCCTTGAGCCCCATGTTTGAGATGGCGTCGGGGATCGTCACGGTCGCCTTGCGGCTGTCAGTCAGGATATGGAGGGTGCGATTTCCCTGCGCCAACTCGCCATAGAGGTTGTTGACCTCCCGCAGCGTGACCAGGAGCGTAGACGGGCAGACCTGGCCACGGATATCGAAAACGGTACGCATCACGGCTCCTCCCGTTGTGAGCTGAAGACAACCCTTGTGATCACCTGCGTCCCGAGCCATGCTCCGGGAATCAGCCCGACCAAAAACAGCAGGCTCGAGAGCGCCAGGAACGGCAGTCCGCCCCAGATGTGCCAGACATTGCATCCGGGGGTCAGGCGCGCTCCCATCCCCATGATCACCCCGCCGGCAAACACGATCGTCACTTGCCGCATGGGAGGCAAAAATCTCCCCCGAAATTCCTTAAGCCGATACGCGGAAAACGCCGCACCGGCGATAATCCCTAAAATCAGCGGGAACTGGATCAGGGCGACGGCATCGAGTCGGGGGCCACTCCCGCCGGCGAGAACCCGTCCTGAAAACGGGGGCGTATAGGTCATCGGCAGCCGGGAAAAAAAATCGAGCGAGGCAACATGTTCCGGAGCCACCAGCTGCTCCAACCAGGAGGCCAGCTTGGCATAGGACGTCGTAACTCCAAGGGGGATACCGACCCAGAGCAGCGAGACCCCACCGCAGACCGCCAGACCGAGTGCAGCATAATGCAGAGGAAGATACCCCTTGAGCCCGGCACTCGCGGCGCACCGGCTCTCGGCCGCGGACCGTCGCCATAGCCAGGCGGCCAGGACGGCCAGAAGCGTGACCCAGAACCCATGGGGCGTACCGGTAAGCTGCGCCAGCGTGCCGACATCGGAAAGTCTCCAGTCCCGCGTCAGAGGGGACCACCAGGCATGCATTTCGGCATACAGGGCACTCCCGACCAGCAAGCCGGCCAGCGCCACCAGGGCGAGCCGACTGCCGCTCCCCGCCCGGTAGAGAACACCGACCACGCAACCACCGGCCAGAACCATCCCGAAACCGAAGACCAAACCGCCAAGCAGGTTGGCCAAGGAAGGACAACCGAAGAAAGGGACCGCCGAATACGCCAGAACGCCCAGGCTGCGAAGCAGCTCGAATAACACTGCGCTCAGCGCCACCAGCAGCAGCTGTGCGCGCAGCATGCTCGAGTCCCGGAACAGCAATCGATCACGAATTGCAGCAACCGTACAGAAATCGGCGCGGTGCATGAGCCAGCCCGCGGCGAGTCCTGTTGCCAGAGAAATCGTGACGACCTGTAGGAAAGACCAGGACATGACGCACCAACCATGAGTAAATTCAAAGGCTCATAGTAGCGCAATTGCCCCGTACTGCCAACACAAACCGCGGGTCAGGGGGACCATCCGATCAGGCGTTCGATGGCGGGCGGAATCGCCTGCTCACCGAGGTTACCGATCGCCAGGCGCAGGTAGTCCTCGAGGCCGGGACCAAACGCCGACCCTGGGAGACAGGTCAGGTGGGCCTCGTCGATCAGCCGCTTGGTCACTACCCGGGCGGGGACGCCGACACAGGGGTGTTTGACCCAGGCGAAAAAACCTCCCGCGGCAACCAGTTGAAAGGGGTTACCAGGGGAGAGAAATGCCGCCCGAAAACATGCCTGCCGACGCTGCATCTCGGCATTGCGCTCACGAACCCAGCTGTCGAGATGGGTGCAGGCAAACTGCAGGGCCAGCTGGGTCAGGTGGGGCTGGCAAACGACCATGCTGTCCTGAACCTTCAGGGCCTGATGGACAAGCTGTGGAGACGCCACCAGAGCGCCGGCGCGGTAGCCGGTCAGGGCAAACGTCTTGCCGAAGGAAGCCAGATGAATAAACCCCTGGTCCCAATCCGGATGCGCGAAGAGCTGGTGAGGCGCGGCATCATCGGGGAGGAAGGCGTTGTAGGTCTCGTCAACGACGAGCATGATCCCGTGCCGCCGGGCCAGCTCGAAATAGCCCTCGAGCACGTGCGGCGGGACAACCGTCCCGCTCGGGTTGCTCGGAGAGACCAGCAGAAGGGCCCGGGTACGGGGCGTAATCCGTTTTGCGATACTCTCGGACGTGGCTATGCCATCGACGGTTTCCTCGAAGGGGATGTATCGCGGCGTGATGCCGAGCGCCGCAAGCCCCATCGGATGATCAAAGTAGGCCGGCAGCGGGACAATAACCTCGTCCCCGTCCGCGCACAGGACACTCATCGCCAGCCAGAAGGCCTGGCTGGCACCGATCGTCAGACAGACCTGTTCCGGTTGCAGAGCCGCTCCATAGCGCCCGAGATACCAGTCGGCCACCGCGGTCCGCACCGTGGGGAGGCCCTCATCCGGCGTGTACCGGGCAGTTGCGCCGTCGAGCACCGCGTGGCTCATGTAGGCACGCAGCGCTTCGGCTGGCGCGTAATCGGGGACAGCCTGACAGAGATCGACCAGTGGCAGCCCGTCATCGTCGCGCGCCGCGAGCCAGCGACGAACCTCTGAAATGGGGGGGAACGGAACCGGCTCGACCCGTAGAGAGAGTTTCGGCTGGCTCATGGTTTCTCCGCTCAGGCGTTACGAAGACAGGCCACCAGAAGTTCCGTGACCCGCACCATGTCCGCGACGCGGACATGCTCATCGACCGTATGAACCTGCTGCATCCCGGTCCCGAGGATCACGGTCTCGATCCCGTACCCGTTGAAGATGTTGGCGTCGCTCCCGCCGCCGGCCGCACGAACATCGAGGTGACGGTCCAACGACGCCGAACTCTCGCGAAGCAGCTGCAGGATCGGGGCCTCAAGCGGGACGTGCATTCGCGGGTAGTCCTCCTCGACCCGTGAAACAACTCGGGGTGTGCAGGTCTTTCCGTCGATGACACGGGTAAAGTCGTCGGCGGCCAGCTCGAAACGGCTCAGCATGTGCTCGGTCTGGGCTGCCAGCTTGGAGAGATCGTGGCTGCGAGTCTCCCCCTCGAGCCGCACCGTACGGGGGATAATGTTGATCGCCTGCCCCCCTTCGATGAGCCCGATATTGGCCGTCGTTTCTTCGTCGATTCTCCCGAGCCGCATCCCGGCGATGGCCCGAGCAGCGACCTCGATCGCCGAGAGCCCTTTCTCGGGAGCCATCCCGGCGTGGGCCTCCCTGCCGGTCAGCTCGATGTACAGGCGGTTGGCCGCCGGTGCCCGGTGGATGCAGACGTCGACCCCGGCTGTATCCAAAGCCAACCCCCTTTTCGACTTCAGACGGCTGTAATCGAAATGCTTCGCTCCGACCAGCCCGATCTCCTCGCAGACCGTGACCAGAATTTCGAGAGGGGGGTGCGAGATACGGTTCTCGCGGAGCACCTCGAGTGCTTCGACAATTTCGGTGATCCCGGCCTTGTCGTCGGCGCCGAGAATGGTTTCTCCGCGGCTGCGAAATACACCCTCCTCTAGCACCGGCTCGACTCCGTCGGCCGGTTCCACGGTGTCCATATGGACGGCAAGCAGCAACGGATCCCCTTCGCGAGTCCCCGGGATCGTCACCAGCAGGTTGCCACACTCGCTCCCGGTCAGCCCTGCCGTATCATCTTCACAGACAGCCCCTCCCAGCCGTGTAAAGCGCTCGCGCAGGTACCGGCACATCGCCCCCTCGCGGCGCGCCGGGCTGACGGTCGACGCCTGGGTCTGAAATTCACGGCACAATCGTTCCTCATTGATAAGCATCGTCTTGACCTCGATAATAATTCGTGTATTCGACGTATCCACCCGACATTGCAATACCGAGAGAAACAGCGCGAAAACACTGGACAAAAAGTCACATCGATTGTTAGTATTTAGCAGTTTATCCTCTGCCGGGCAGAGGACGCAAATGATTATCTAACAAAAGGACGTTCCGTGGATATCGATTTCAAGCCCCCTCGCAACGCCCCTGCCGGTCCCCGGGGGAAGAACCATTTCCCGTGGCTGATTGCCCTGGCGCTTGCGGGCGTCACTCTCGTCGGCCTGTATTTCCTTTACCCGACCAGTGCCCTCCTCACCTCTGCCGAACCCGCCGCGCCTGCCGCGACAGCCGTGCCTTCAGCCCCCCCCGAACCTCTGATCGAAACACACTCCGAGACAATCCAGAGCGGCGACACGCTCACGGCCCTGCTTGGTCGCTGGCTCGACCCTCAACAGCTCCTCGAGGTTGAGCGTCTCAGCCGCCCAGTCTTTCCGATTTCGCGAATTGCCGCAGGTCGGGCCTACACGGTCACAACCCGGGACGGCGCGTTCTGCGAATTCGCCTACGACATCAACAACGACGAACAGTACCTGCTGCGCCTCGATGACGCGGGGCTGAGTGTCGAACGGCGCGACATCCCCTACGTCATCGAGACGGCAATGGTCGAAGGTTCGATTACCAGCAGCCTCTTCGAGGCCGTCGAAGAGATCGGCGAAGGAGCCGAGTTGGCAATCGAACTGGCCGGCATCTTCGCCTGGGACATCGACTTTATCCGCGACATCCGGGTCGGTGACAGCTTCCGTGCCCTGGTTGAAAAGCGGTTCCGCGATGGCGAGTCGGCCGGCTACGGACACATCCTGGCGGCCGAGTTCGTCAACCAGGGGGAGACCTTCCGGGGAATCCGCTACCAGGATGGAGACCACCCGGCCTCCTATTACGACGCCGAGGGACGCAATCTGCGCAAGGCCTTCCTGCGTGCGCCCCTGTCGTTCACGCGGATCTCCTCCGGCTTCACGTTCAAGCGCTTTCACCCGGTCACCAAGACCTGGAAAGCGCACCCGGCCATCGACTACGCCGCCCCGCGGGGCACCCCGATCATGGCCGTGGGTGAAGGTACCATCATCAAGATCGGCAAGGATCGCTATAACGGGCGCTACATCAAGATTCGCCACAACAGCAGTTACGAAACGCTCTATCTGCACATGAACGCGTTTGCCAAGGGGATGAGGAAAGGGAAACGTCTCGGACAGGGGGAGACGATCGGCTATGTCGGCAGCACCGGCCTGGCCACCGGCCCCCATCTGTGCTTCCGCATGTACAAAAACGGCTCCCCCGTCAACCCCTACAAGGTCAAGGTGCCTGCCGCCAAGGCGGTCTCCAAGGAGAACCAGGAGGCCTTCACCGCCTTTGCCGCCCCGCTGCTGCAGCGCCTTGACCGACCGCTTCAGGTCGCCCAGAACCTGCCGGTGGCCCAGGACGAGCAGACCCGCTGAGGGGAGGGGCAAAGCATGCCTGATGCCCATGACCTGCAGGCGCTGCTGCGTGCCCGCACCCCGATGATCGTCGTCGAGACCCGCGAGGAGCGCCATGTCGCCATGCTGTTACAGCAGGCGGCGAAGCGCATGCACCTGCCGCTGTTCAGGTGGAGTATCACCGAAGGGCTGCACCGTCAGGAGCAGGGGTATCAGCCGCAACGGCACAACAGCCCACCGGGCGAGGTCCTCAGCCACATCAAGGCGAGCCGTCTCCCGGGGATCTACCTGCTGATCGACTTTCACCCCTACCTCGAGGAGCCGCGCAACATCCGGCTGCTCAAGGAGATCGCTCTGCAGGCCGAGGAGACCGGGCAGACCCTGGTCCTGCTCAGCTACCGGCTCGAATTGCCGGCGGAGCTCGATCATCTCTCGGCGGCTTTTGCGCTCAGTCCTCCGGGCGCGGCCGAGCGCAGCACAATTGTCGATGCGCTGATCGGCGAATGGCGCCTCCAGGCCGGAAGCGACGCGGTCGTTGACGAGGCGGCACGGACGAGCCTGGTGCGCAACCTGACCGGTCTCACCGCTTCGGAAGTCAAACGCCTGGTACGCAACGCGATTTTCGACGATGGCGCCCTGAGTGAAGAGGACCTGCCGGGAGTCGCGCGCCGCAAGTACGAGCTGCTCAACCGGGGCGGGGTGCTCTCCTTCGAACCGGACACGGCCCAATATGCCGACATCGGCGGCTTGGCCAACCTGAAGCGCTGGCTGGAGCAGCGTCGTATCGCCTTCGACGACAGCGAGCCGCGGCACGGTCTCCCGACCCCCAAGGGAGTCCTGTTGCTCGGAGTTCAGGGGTGCGGCAAGAGCCTGGCCGCCAAGGCGGTCGCTGGCTCCTGGGGGCTTCCTCTGTTACAGCTCGACCTCGGCTCCGCCTACCACAAGTACTACGGCGAGACCGAGCGCAACCTGCGAGAGTCGCTGCGTGCGGCCGAAGCGATGGCACCCTGCGTGCTGTGGATTGACGAAATCGAGAAGGGACTGGCGGTCGACCACGAAGACGGCCTCTCCCGAAGGGTCCTTGGAACGCTGCTGACCTGGATGGCGGAACGGGACGCACCGGTGTTCCTAGTCGCGACGGCCAACGACATCGAGTCCCTGCCGCCCGAGCTGGTGCGTAAGGGACGGCTCGACGAGATCTTTTTTGTCGACCTCCCCGACTTCATGACCCGTCGGGAGATCCTCCGCATCCATCTCGCCAAGCGCGGCTGTGAACCTCAACGCTTCGACCTCGATCGCCTGGCCGAGAGTTGTTCGGGATTCTCCGGCGCTGAGATCGAGCAGGTGGTAGTGGCCGCTCTGTATTCGGCGCACGGCAACGGGTCGGGACCGGGTCAGGACCTGATTCTCGAGGAGATCACACGCACCCGGCCGCTCTCTGTGGTCATGGAAGAACGTATCGCGGCATTGCGCCGCTGGGCAGATGGACGCACCGTCGCGGCGAACTGACCGCACACGCCCCTTGCACAGGTGACTGGATGGGATCGCGACTCGGCGACATGCTGGTACAGGAAGGGCTCATCTCTCCCGAGGAGCTCGAGGAGGCCCTGCGCTACCAGGTGATCTACGGCGGCAAGCTCGGCACCAACCTCATCGAGATGGGGCTGGTCGACGAGGGGGACGTCTGCCTGGCCCTCAGTCGCAAGCTCGGCGTCCCCTACGTCGATCCCGAGCAGCTGATGACCCTCCCCCCCGGGACCCTCAAGCTCATCCCGCGGGAGCTGGTGGAGAAATACCGCGTCATCCCGTTACGCCTCGACAAGAACAAGCTCTCGCTGGTCATGCTGAACCCGGCCGACCTGGCCGCCATCGACGACATCGCCTTCCGCACCGGCTTCGTGATCCGCCCCCTGGTCGCCCCGGAAGTGCGTGTGGTCATGGCTCTCGAACGCTACTACGAGATCCCCCGCGAGCTGCGTTACATCCAGGCGATCAACGCCCTCGCGCAGCCTCGGAAAAAGAACAAGCCGAAGCCGAAAGCCGCGTCCCAGGATCCGCGCATGGCGGAACTGGCCGACCTCGACCTCGCCGAGATCGACGATGTGCTCGAACTGTCGGAGGCTGAACTGATCGAGGAGGAGGTCCTTGACGCCGAAGTCATCGAGAGCTACGGCATTGGACAGGCGTTTGACGAACTGGCCGAGTCCCGTGACCGCGACCAGATTGCCTCGATCCTGGTCCGCTATCTCGGACAGGCCTACGAACGCTGTGCCCTGTTCATGGTCAAGGGCCGAAGCGCATCGGGGTGGGTCGGGATCAATAAGGAAGTCTACATCGACGATTTCGCGCTCTTCCAGTTTTCGCTCGACGAGCCTTCGGTCCTCAAGATGATCGAGGAGAGTCGCAGCTTTTTTCTCGGGCCGATCCCGGATAACCCGGCCAATCACTCATGGCTCGACCCTCTTAAAGGTGAGGTTAGCCGACCGGCGATCCTGGTGCCGGTCATCATGCTCGGGCGGGTCGTCGGCATCCTCTTTGCCCAGGGGCGGGACGAATTGTCGAGTCACCTCAGTGAGCTCCAGGTTCTGGCTACCAAGGTGGCCATGGCCTTTGATATCCTGATCTTGAAAAGCAAGATCCGTATGCACTAACCGCTCTGGCCCCGGAAGGACCAAATGACAAACGAAACACACGATACTCCTGGTCAGCAGGAACAGCACAACAAGGTCATCAGCCTGTCTCGCGAAGGGCACCGTCACCTCAAAGCCCAGCGCTACGCTCAGGCCCGCAAGGCCTTTGTCGAAGGGCTGGAGCTCGAGCCGAACAACCCCTATCTGCTGACTGGCATGGGTGACCTGTTGCGCGCCGAAAAGAAATACGCCGAGTGCCGGGAATGCTACCTGAAGGTGCTTGATCACGACCATGACAACCTCTTCGCCCTGCGCGGACTGGGGGACGCCTGCCGTACGGAAGGACGCTACGAAGAGGCTCTCGGTTACTGGCAGCGCTACCTGGCCAAGCGCTCGCGGGACATCTTCGTGCTCACCCGGGTGGCCGATGCCAATAAGAACCTGGGGCGCCACGACGAATCTGAAGCCACCTACCGCAAGGCCCTCGAGATCCGCAAGGATGATCGCTACGCCCTGCTCGGCCTCGCTGACCTCTATCACAAGACCAACCGGTTCAAGCTCGCCATTCACTACTACCGCGAGGTCCTCAACAGCGGCATCGAACCGCTCAACGTACTGACCATGGTCGGCAACCTCTACCGCCACCTTGGCCAGCCCCGCGAAGCCCAGGAGTTCTTTGAACGGACCCTGAAGCGCGAGCCCGACAACAGCTATGCCCTGTTCGGTCTCGGTGACGTGCTCCGCTGGCAGGGACACTTTGAAGAGGCCGTGATCCATTGGGAACGCCTTCTGGAACTGGTCGACGGGACGATCCCGATGCTCACCCGGCTCGGCGACATCTACCTGCGCCTGGAGCGTTACGACAAGGCGAGATCCTACTACCGCAAGGTCCTCGACCAAGGGTACGACCTGTATGCCACGGCCGGCCTCGCCCGACTGATGATTCACGAAAAGCAGCCGAACGAAACGCTCCGTCTCTACCAGGAGATCCTCGCCCAGGAGACCGAAGAGACGCGTTTCTGCATCGAGCTGGCTGATGCTCTGATCCAGGCGGGAGAGGCAGAGACGGCGCGCCGACTCGTCGAGCAGACCCTAAAACACCACCAGGACCGCCCCGACGCCCTGGTGGAACTGAATCGTCAGCTGGAGCCGTTCGCGGAGGGTCTGGGAACAGCGTGAACTACCTGGTCCACCTCTACCTTGCCGGAGATCAGCCGGGGCATCTGCTCGGCGCCCTGATGGGGGATTTCGTCAAGGGACCTCTCCCCGAGTACTACCAGGGGAGCCTGCGCGAGGGCCTGATCCTGCACCGTCAGCTCGATGCCTATTGCCTGCACCAGGACGACTGCCGCCGCAGTCGCCGGCGCATCGACCCGTCCTTTGGCCACCTGCGCGCGGTGATGGTCGATATCTTCTATGACCATCTGCTTGCCCGCCACTGGCGGGAGCACCATCCCCTCTCACTCGTCAAGTACGCCGCCCACGTCTACCAGCTCCTGAACCAGAACTGGGAACGCCTTCCAGCGGCGATGCGCCCGGTGGTCGAACGGATGATCGCCATGGACTGGTTGAACAGCTACGCCGAACTCTCCACGGTCGACGTGGTCCTGCAGCGCATGAGCGGACGCCTCTCGCGCCCCAACCGGCTCGGCGAGGGGCTGAGTCAGCTTACCGACAACTACCTGGCGATGGCCAGTGACTGCCGGCATTTCCTGGCAGCGGCCCAGCGCGACCTGCGTATCCCCCCATCCCATTCGCCGGAAAGACGATGAGTACTCCGGACATCCGCACCTGCCCTAAATGCGGCTTCCCCCAGCCGATGGCGGAGAGTTGCTGCCTCAAGTGCGGGCTGGTCTTCGCCAAGTACCGCCAACGCCGGGAAGTCGGGAACTCTCCGAGTGATGATCCCTTCGACGCGCCGCCGTCGCAGGGCGAACCCGAACTGGCCGAGGACCACCTCTTCGTCACCCGCCCCCTCGACACCCGTGGATGGCTGGCCGTCGGCGGTGGCGCGCTGCTCGCCCTATTCGTCCTGTTGCTGCCGCGCCTCGACGCCATCTTCCAGGTCTTTGTCACCTTGACGCACGAGCTCGGCCACGCCCTCACCGGCTGGCTGTTCGGCTACCCCTCGCTGCCGGCCTTCGACTTCATGTACGGCGGCGGCGTCACCATGCACCGGCAGCGCGCCCTGCCGCTGGTGTTCGCGGTGTTCGCGCTGTTCGCCGCTGCAGCCCTGGCTTACCGCCGCAATCGGCACACCCTGGCGGTTTTCGCCACCGGCGCCCTGTTCTACGCCCTGTTCGCCTTCACCCGCGCCCACGAGATCCTCAACCTGTTCATGGGCCACGGCACCGAGCTGATCATCGCCGGGATATTCCTCTACCGGGGCTTCAGCGGTTTTGCCGTGGTGCACCCCGTGGAACGCCCCCTCTATGCCTTCCTCGGTTTCTTCGTGCTCTTCTCCGACCTGCGCTTCGCCTGGCGCCTGCTCACCGACCCGGTCCATCGCTATCTCTACGAAGAAGCCAAGGGAGGCGGTCACTGGATGGACTTCTCGCGTATTGCCGAGGAGTATTGGCACGTCGACCTGCGGGTGGTAGCGCTGCTTTTCCTGCTCTGCTGCCTGCTCCCACCGCTGGCCATCTGGGCCTACCGCAGCTGGCGTACCGCCATCCTGCTGCAGCTCAACCGACTGTTCGACCGCAACCCCGCCTGACCCTGTCAACGGACCCCGTTGACAGGGTCTTTGCCACATGATAGGTTGTCAAATGACAACCATCGGAGGAGAGCATGGACGAACCTACTCCGCGCCAGCAGCAGGTTCTCGACTACATTCACAACCACCTGGAGCGCCACGGCTACCCCCCTACCCTGCGGGAAATCGCCGCCCACCTCGGTGTCAACGGCACGCTCGGGGTAAGCAAGCACCTCGAAGCGCTCGAGCGCAAGGGACACCTGCGTCGCCACGGCGGCAGCTCGCGCGGCCTCAGCCTGGCCCGTCCGCCGCACCCCCCGGGGCGCCTGCCGATCGTCGGGAGGGTCCAGGCCGGCGCCCTGCAACCGGCCTTCGAGGAGCTCGAAGGGCACTTCTGCCTCGACCCCCAGCTGACCCGTCCCGGGGATTTCCTGCTGCGCGTGCGCGGCGACTCGATGATCGAGGCCGGCATCCACGACGGAGACCTCGCCCAGGTCCGCCCCGGGGTCGAGGTCGGCAACGGCGACATCGTCGTCGCGCTGGTCGACGACGAGGCGACCCTCAAGCGCTTCTTCCGCGAGGCTGAGCGCCTCCGCCTGCAGCCCGAGAACCGCACCATGGCACCGATCCTCATCAGTCCGCAAGACGGCGAGGTACGCATCGTCGGCAAGGTGGTGGGGCTGTTCCGACGCTTCTAGCCGCTTTCGCCACCGCCACGCTTCACCATCGCATCAACAGAAACAGGGACAGGACCATGCGTATCGACGCCCCGATCCGGGTCGGCGCGATCTTCGGCCCGGGCCGCCAGATCCGGCCGGTCTGGTTCGACTGGCAACGCCGCAAATACACCATCCGGGTGACCACCTACCGCTGGCAGCAGCACGACGGCGACACCCTGATGCTGCACTTCGCCGTCAGCGACGGGGTCTCCCTGTTCGAGCTGGCCTACGACACCGAGCGTCAGACCTGGCAGCTCGCCACCCTGGAGAGCATCGAAACGTGACCCGCACCGTCCTCCACATCGACATGAACGCCTTCTTCGCCGCCGTCGAGCAGCAGGCCAACCCCGCGCTGCGCGGCAAGCCGATCGCGGTGATCGGCGCGGGGGCGCGCACCATCATCACCACCGCCTCCTACGAGGCCCGCGCCTTCGGGGTCAAGACCGGCATGACCATCTACGAGGCCCGGGGGCTCTGCCCGCAGCTGACCCTGGTGGTCGGCAACAACCGCAAGTACACCGACACCTCGAGCGGCATCGTCGGGATTTTCCGCGCCTACACCCCGCTGGTCGAGGTCTTCTCCATCGACGAGGCGTTCCTCGACGTCACCGGCAGCCTGCGCCTGTTCGGCTCGGCGGAACGAATCGCCATGCAGATCAAGGCGCGCATCCGGCACCGCTACGGCCTGACCTGCTCGGTCGGCATCGCCCCCAACAAGCTGCTGGCCAAGCTCGCCTCCGAGATGCAGAAACCGGACGGGCTGACCTGTATCTCTCCCGGCAAGGTCGCCGAGACCCTCGAAGAGATGCCGGTCGGCGAGCTGTGCGGGATCGGCAAACGCACCCGGCAAAGCCTCGCCATGCTCGGCATCACCACCTGCGGACAGCTCGGTCGGGCGCCGCGAAGCCTGCTGAAGAAGCGCTTCGGC
>QKBP01000092.1 GCA_003246035.1 Desulfuromonadaceae bacterium
CATGCGGTCGGTGGGGCGCAGCTGCAGGTTCATGGCGATCCGGCTGGTGGCCGGGTTCTGGCCGAGAACCAGGGTCCCGTTGCCGGATGCCTCCAGAACACCTTCGCCAAGCTGTACGCTCTCGATCTGCAGATTGCGTCCTTGCAGAGTGCCGCGAATCTCCAGCCTCCCCAAAGGGAGCGCATCGTCGAGTCCGAACCCCTCCAGGCCGGAGAGACGCAGCGCGCTGAGGCGGAGTTGCCAGGTCAGCTCACCGCGTGGCGCCAGCGAGCCCCGGGCGGAGCCGGAGAGGGTCCCCGCGAGCCTGTAGTCGCCGGGCAGACCCTCGAATGCGCCCAGATCGATGCCGGCGACCTCCGCCTCCACATGACCGTTCTTGCCGAACTCACCCTCGAATGCGCCCGAAAAGGCCTTGATCTCTACAGCGACGGACGGATCTCCGACGAGCAGCCTGGTCCAGACCGGCGAGACCTCGACCTGATCGAGGACCAGGGGGACCGGCAGCGAATCGATACGACACGCCTGCATCCGCAGCGTCATGGGGAAGGCCACATCCGCCGTCCGGGGACGCAATACCACGCCGGTCTCCGCGAAGATCATCCGGCGCCCCTGCTCCAGCAGCTGCTGCTCGGGGAACGCCGCCCAGAAACCGACCAGTACCGCCAGCACACAGAGCACAGCCGTTGCCGCCCCGTAGCGCCATTCCCGGGTGCGGGTTGCCTGTTTCTCCGATGCACCGAGGGGCCCGCGCTGCAAGCGTGACTTCAAGCCTTGCCAGGAGGGTTTCATGGCGACTCCTCCGCGCGGTAGCGTACCAGCAGCAGGGTGGCATCGAACTGTTCGGGATTGTCGAAACGCTTGCGCAGGCGCAACTGACTGACCTGGAGCCCCCCGGAGCTGTTCTCAATCGCGTAGAGCCAGCGGACCAACTCTTCGAGACTGATCTTCTCCGCGGCGGCCTCCAGCGATTCGGCAATCTCGCTCCCCTCGGTGAGGGTCTGCGGACGTAACGAGATCAGACGCTCGCGCAGGCCGAGACCGGACGCGGTACTCTCGACCACCGAGGTGGCCGAGCCCCCGCGCGTGGCGCGGGGCTGCCGACCGAGCGAAGCACGCAGACCGGCCACTTCCGACTGGATCCCCTCGAGCTCCGCGAGCAGTTCGGCGGACCGTGCCTGCTGACGCTCCAGACCCTCCAGAGCCTGCAGGTAGGGACTCACGACGAAGGCCAGCACCAGCAGCAGTGCCGCCACACACCCGCCGATCACCACCCAGCGTCGCTCCTGGTCGCTCCATGGACGCCCCATCATCGCTTCTCCCCCAGCACCAGGCGCATGCGGAAAACCACCCGGCCGTCGCTGCCGGTCTTCGACTCGGCCACGGTTGCCTGCAGCACGCCCGGCAGGGCACCGAAGATCTCGGTCAAACGGTCCACCTCTTCAAAAGAGGTGGTGTTCCCGTCCAGACGCACTTCCTTGCCGGTCAAGGACCATTCGTTCAGGACCAGGTCGAGCCCCTCCGGAAGACTTCCCGACATAGCCTTGAGCAGCGGCAAGGGGGACACGGCGCTGTCGCCCCGCTTCCCCGCCCGGGCGCGCAGCTGCTGAAGCTGGCTCTGCATCTGCAGCCGGGCATCGCGGATCGTACGCACCTCGGGAAAGGTGCTGCGCAAGAGCTGCTCGGCCTGCGTCGTGAGGCGCGCGGCCTGACGCTCCTGGCGCAGATAACCACCCCACAGGGACGCGACTCCGAGCACCAGGACGAGGGTCGTCAAAACCAGCGTCTTGCGCATGGGTCGGCGCAGCCCCTGCCAGCCCCCGGAGGGGGCGAATTCGCCGCGCAGGAAATTGTGCCGCAGAGGTTCGCGCGTGCGCAGCCCTTCCCGGGCCAGCCAGGCGACCCGGCTCTGGGACGGCTCAATGGGCTCATCCCCCCGGGCGCCGTCCAGCAGAACAGTCCGCCCGTGCTCCTCGAGAGCGCTGCGGACCTCCTCGGCGACCCCGAACAGCATGACCGGCAGCCCCTGCCAGCCGTCCTGGCGCTCGAGCAATGCGGCCTGCTGTAACAGCCAGTCAGCCAGCGCTGCCGCGGAATCGTGCTCTCCCGGCCACAGGGCGAAACGCCGGATCATCCCCCCGTCGCTGAGCGCCAGACCGGCTTCGTCGTGCCTCGCCCAGGCCAGCAGGCGCGGCTCGCTTGCGGACTCGCCGCCGCCGCCCAACGACCACGGGAGCATGGAGGCCCGGCTGAGCGGGCAGTCCGCCTCGCTGAACAGCTGGGTAACGTGGCGCAGGGTCGCCGTGCGCACGGCCGCGACCGCGACACGGCTCGCCTCGCTGCGGCCCGGCTGTCTGAGGTAGTCGTGTTCCAGCCCCTCGCGATCGACCGGCAGCCGGTAGAAGAAATCGGGCGGCACCACGCCGGCGAGCTTGCGGCGGCTCCGGAAGGGATAATCGATGACCCGTGCGTACCCTTCCCGGGCAGGGAGCAGCACTTCCACGACGTCGGCCAGTCCCGGCTGCAGTTCCTGCCGCAGCGTGTGAAGCACCTCGCGCAGCGACTCCTCCGAGGAGCAGGGGAGAGTGCGCACCTCCGCCAGCCGAACCCCTGCGTCCCCCCCCCTCGTGGCGACGGCCAAGTGTACTGCATCCGCTTCCAGTTCAAGCGCGATGAATCGACGTGCCATGTTTTCTCTTTCCCTGTTAGTCGAGGCGCAGGTAAAAAGCCTTGTTGCTGCTCCGCTCGATCTCGGCGGTCGCAAACCGGACCGCGTCGTTGATCACCCCACGGCTGCTGATACGGAAGGTGGCACTTTGAACCACCAGATGGGGTCGCAGCTCAGGATACCAGGTCTCGCTCCCGGGCAGTTCCTGCAGCTGCTCGATCCGGGTAACGGGCTGCCCGCGAACCCACGCCACCACCTCCCGGGCCTCGCTCAGAGACAGCTGTGTCCCCAGCGAGGCCAGCACCTCGGGGGTGCTCGTGTTGACGTTGACCTTGTCGCTGCCGTGCAGCGTGACGTGCGGTCGCAGCTTCTCGACCAGTTCGCGACCGAAACCCCTGACCTGCACGAGCTCGTCGAGGGTGTCGAGCGGGCCGTTCTTGCAGGCGTAGCCATTGGCCAGGCTACGGTAGTATTCGCTCTCCGCACCCAGTGCCCGAGCCTGGTCGTCCGGGTCGAGCCAGTCAATCAGGGCGTCGGTCAGCTCTTCCGGATTCGCCGCGTCGAGATTGGCGAACAGGCGATTAAACCGGTCACTGAAAAAGGCGTCCGGGTTCCCCTGCGCATCGACCAGCCGGTTGAGGTCGAGGCGCCCCCCCAGATCCTGGATGCGGATGCTCACCAGCCCCTCGTCGACCGGGTAGCCGTCGAGCCCCTGAGCCCAGAGTTCGGTCAACGCGTCGTAGCCGTTGCGGTCCTCGCGCAGAAACATCTGGCCGGCCACGATCCCCCCGCGCGCGATGTAGCCTGCGCGGGTGCGGTCCCGGAAGGTTTCGGCGAGGCGCAGATCGACCAGCGACTCGTAGGAGAGCTCCAGGACCAGCGCCGAGAGCAGGGCGACGACGAGCAGCACGAACAGCAGCGCCATCCCCCGTTCACTGCGCAGGCCCGCCCTCTCTTCAGCCGCCGCTGCCACCACTCACCTCCAGCACGGTGCGAAACGGTGTCCGCTTTTCCCCGTCGCCGACGGCGTACGAGACCTCGAGAAGCACGGGCTGCTTCGCCGCCTGAGAACTCTCCCAGCTGTCGCGCCAGCCCTCGCCGTCAAAGCAGCGCAGCTGCATCTCAAAGAGCGAGGAGATCAGGCGCTGCTCGTGCCCGTCGCCGTCGCTGTCGTGCAGCGGCCGCTCACGGCGCAGCAGCTCGTAGCCAGGGCCATCCTCGGCGCGGCGCCACAGATAGCGCACCATCACCGGCCCCGTATCCCGCCCCTCCGGACCCGGCGACGAGGCGAAGGTCGAAAACTCGAGGCTCGGCTCGGTGCCTGACTGCACCTCGAAGCGGGCATAGGGGTGACCGGGGCGGAACAGGGTGCTGCCGAGTTCCCGTTCGAGCCGGTCGAAGAAGACCCGACTGCGGTGGTAGACCTCGCTCTCGCGCCCTTGCCCCTCGCGCACCTCGGCGGCGCTTATAAACACCCCCTGCACGATCACCAGCACCACGGCACCCACGGCCAGCGCCACCAGCACCTCGACCAGGGTCAAGCCCGCCTGGTTCGCACCTTTCACTGCGGGACCTCCGGCTCAAGCAGGAAGGAGGCAAGGGTGACCGCCTCGCCACGCTCAGGATCCCCCCAGGCCACGGTCACCGAGACCTTGAAGACCCCGGGGAGGGGGGTCACTTCGCGCTCCAGGCGCCAGCGATAGTTTTCAAACGGTTCAGAGAACGCCTCCTCCAGGGGCTGCAGGGGGACATCTTTGCGCGCGATGCGCTCGTTCATCAGCTCCCGGCCGAGCAGCGTCGCCTGCGTCACGTGCCTCACCCTCCCGTGCAGCAACAACGAGCGGTTCTGCAACGCCAGCAGAGAGACCAGGGCGATCGCGATGACCGCCAGGGCCACCATGACCTCGAGCAGGGTAAAGCCTCGATCAGAAGCTGCGATCTTCATCATAGATATCCGCCATGCCGGCCAGCGAGGGGACATGCAGGGTCGTCACCCGCTCCCCCCCGTCGCGCAGGTGGATGACGGTCTCTTCCATCCAGCCGACCGGGTAGGCCCTTACCTTGACCTCGCCGCTGCGGACCGTCCCCTGTCCCTGCACCCAGATATCGCGAAAAGCGACCCCGCGCCCGAGCTCGCGCGCTTCGCCTACGGGGACTTCCTCGAACACCTCGCCCTTGCTGACCAGGCGGTGCACCTCGTAGCGCCCCTGGTCGACCTGGATCACCAGCAGGTGGGTCTCACCGCGAAGCGCCGCCTCGTTGTAGAGCGACTTGATCGTCAGCGCCAGGCGCTGGCTGCTGCTGTCGAGGGCGCCCCGGCCAAAGCCGCCCAGACGTGGGAGGACCAGGGTGGCCACCACGCCGAGGATCACCAGCACGACGGCCAGTTCGACCAGCGTGAAGCCTTCGCGTCTATTCCAGTGACCAGTTGCCGATATCCGCATTCTGGCCTTCGCCTCCCGCCTCGCCGTCCGGGCCGTAGGAGTACAGGTCATACTCGCCATGCGCCCCGGGGGCGATGTAGATATAGCTATTCCCCCACGGATCCTTCGGCAGCTTGGGGAGGTAGGCGTTCTCGGCGTAACGGGTCGGGATCCGTCCCGTGGTCGGCTTGCTGACCAGCGCCTCGAGCCCCTGCTCGGTCGAGGGGTAGAAGCCGTTGTCGAGCTTGAACAGGCCGATTGCCTGCTCGATCCCCTGGATCTGCGTCTTGACCTGGGTAATGCGCGCCTCTTCGGGGCGCCCGAGCAGTTTCGGCATGACGATCGCCGCGAGAATACCGAGAATAACCACGACAACCATAATTTCGACCAGGGTGAAACCGTGGTTCTGACGCAGCAGCCGTTGTGCGGATGTATGCATGTTTCAACTCTCCTGAAGCTTCGGTTGTTAGCCCAGCCCCTGGCTGGCCTGGAAGATGGGGAGCAGGACGGCCAGAACGACAAAGCCGATCATCCCCCCCATGAGTAAAATCAGTAGCGGCTCGATAAGCGACAGCATCGCATCGAGGGTGGTCTCGAGCTGATGCTCGAGGGTCGCGGCGACCTGCTGCAGCATGGCGGAGAGCTCGCCGGAGCGCTCACCGACCTCGACCATGCGCCTCACCATGGGTGGGAAGATACCGCCGCGACCGAGGCACGTCGCCAGCCCTTCACCCTCCCGCACGCTCCGCACCGCCTCGACCATCACCCCGACGAAGACCCGGTTTTCCGTCAGGTCCCGGACCACCTCGAGGGCCGCCAGCAACGGCATGCCGCCGGCCAGCAGGGTAGCGAGCGTGCGCGACCAGCGCGCCGCCTCGACCTGGCGACGGACCCGGCCGATCAGCGGCAGGGAGAGCTGGAGGCGATCCCACTTCAGACGCCCGTCAGGGGTCGCCAGGTAGCGTCGCAGCCAGAACCCGAGCAGGACCAGCAGCAGGGCCAGCAGCCACCACCAGGCGCTGAGAAAGGCGCTGGTGCGGATCAGGATCAGGCTCGGCAGGGGGAGCTGCTGGCCGAGCTCCACAAGCATCTGGGTCACCTTCGGGACCACGGTGACCATCAAAAAGGCGAGCACGCCGCTCCCCACCAGCACCATCAGCAACGGGTAGGCGAGGGCTCCCTGCAACCGCGACTGCAGACGCGCCTGCTTCTCCTGATACTCGGCCAGCTGCTCGAGAACCCACGCCAGCCGACCGCTCCGCTCGCCGATCTCCACGCTGTCGCTGACCAGGCGGCTGAAAATTCTCGGATGCTCGCGCATGGCGACCGCCAGCGCGTCCCCCTCGATGACCGCTGCCCGCACCTCCCTCAAGATCCGCCCCAAATGTGCATGATCCTGCTGTTCGGCCGTGGCCATAAGCGCCTCGGCCAGCGGCAGACCCGCCTTGAGCAGGGTCGCGAGCTGGCGCGTCACGGCCGCGGTCTCCTCCTGGGAGATGCGCTGCTGCCAGTAGCGCTTCAACGGCTGGAGCAGCTGGCGCCCTTCGCGGGCCGATCGAACCTCGGAAGGGAAAATGCCGTCGTGGCGGAGCTGGTCGAAGGCCGCCCGCCGTCCGCTGGCCTCGATGGTGCCGGTCTGTTTCCGCCCCTGGGCGGTGTAGGCGACATACTCGAAGAGCGGCATCTCAACCCTCGTCGCGGGTGACCCGCACGACTTCCTCCAGCGAGGTCTCGCCGGCCAGGCCAGCCCCGACCCGAGCAGCGTGCGCATCCCCCGGCGCACCGCCGTCGCTTCGATGCTCGCCGCATCCTTGTTGTCGAGCACCAGGGCGCGCAGCGTCTCATCGGGGACGAGCAGCTCGAAGAGACCGGTGCGTCCCCGGTAGCCAAGCTGCTGGCAGGCCTCGCACCCCGCGGGGCGGTAGAGCGTCGCCCCCGCCTCGATGTGTCCGGTCAGCCCGAGCTCCTCGAGGAACGTGGCCTCGGCGGTATACGCTTCGCGGCACTCCGGGCAGAGGCGGCGCACCAGGCGCTGGGCGAGGATACCGATGATCGCTGAGGCGGCGAGAAACGGCGCCACGCCCATTTCGACCAGACGCGTGAGGGCACCCGCGGCGTTGTTGGTGTGCAGGGTCGAGAAGACCAGGTGGCCGGTCAGCGCCGCCTGCACGGCGATCTCCGCCGTCTCGGCATCGCGGATCTCGCCGACCATGATGATGTCGGGGTCCTGGCGCAGGATCGAGCGCAAGCCGTTGGCAAAGGTCAGGTCGATCTTCGGGTTGACCTGGATCTGGCCGACGCCGTCGAGCTGGTATTCGACCGGGTCCTCGACGGTGATGATGTTTTTGTCCTGGGTATTCAGGCGTGACAGGGCCGCGTAGAGGGTGGTGGTCTTCCCCGACCCGGTCGGTCCGGTCACCAGAAAGATGCCGTGCGGCCTGTCTGTGAGGGTTTTTACCCGGGGGAGGAGCTGGCCGTCGAGGCCGACCTGCTCGAGGGTCAGCACGCCGGAGGTGGTTTCGAGCAGGCGCAGCACCACGCGTTCGCCGAACACCGTGGGGAGGGTCGAGACGCGTACGTCGATATCGCGGCCGGCGATGCGGACTCGGAAGCGCCCGTCCTGGGGGAGGCGCTTTTCGGCGATGTCGAGATTGGCCATCACCTTGATGCGCGAGACGATTCCCGCGTGGGCCTTGCGAGGCGGATGCAGCAGGTCGTGGAGCACCCCGTCGATGCGGAAACGGACCACCAGATCCTTCTCGAACGGCTCGAGGTGGATATCGCTGGCTCGCCGCTGGCTGGCCTGGGTCAGCACGCTGTTGACAAAACGGATGATCGGCGCCTCGTCGGCACTGTCGAGCAGGTCACTCGACTCGAGCCGCACCGCCAGACCGTCCTGGGCATCGCCGTGGATGTCGGCAATCACTTCGCCCGCCTGCGGCAGCTGTTTCTCGTAAGCGCGGTTGATCGCGGCCTGAATGGCTGCCGGAGTCGCCACGCGGCACGCGATGCGGGCCTGCAGCAGCACCGCGAGGTCGTTGCACGTTTCGACCGCGAGGGGATCGGCCACGATCAACGTAACGGTCTCACCGTCACGGTCCAGGGGGATTATCTGCTGGCTGCGGGCGTAGCCGATCGGGATCTGCTCCAGCAGCTCCTCCGAGGCGCCGTCCGGAATCACCTCGCAGTAGGGGAGTTCACACTGCCGGGCGAGGGCCTGGGCCAGCTGTTCCTCGGAGATCAGCTTGCGCACGAGCAGCTGGGCACCGAGCCGAAACCCCTGTTCACGGGCTTCTTCGGCGGCCTGCTCGACCTGCTCCGGCTCCAGGCCGGCGCTTTCGACGAGGATGTCCCCCAGTCGCGCCACGGCTTACTCCTCACCGGCGCCCGGAGCCGCATCTTCGACCGGGCTCTGCGTCATCGGGATTTCCGGTCCGGACCCATCGAGCAACTCCTGCTGCAGGGGGGACATGTCTCGCGGGAAGCGCATCTCCTCTTCGCGGAAGCGCCCCATCAGCTTGCGGCTGCGTTGGGTCAGGCGTTCGAGGTCGCCGGCGTCATTGACGATGTGCGGGGTGATGAAAACCAGCAGGTTGGTCTTGCTCTCCTCCACGCGCCGGCGCTTGAAGAGCCAGCCGAGCAGGGGGATGTCGCCGAGCAGGGGGACCCGCTCCTCGCTGTTGGTGCCGATCAAGCCTCCGAGCACCACGGTACGGCCGTTCTCGGCCAGCACGCTGTTACGCAGCAGGCGCTTGGTCAGGGTAGGGCCAACCTCGTTGACGTTGCCGAGCTGGGTCTGGGCCAGGTCGGTCAGTTCCTGAAAGACATTCAGGCGAACCAGGTTCCCTTCCGTGACCTGCGGGGTGAAGCGGAGCGTCAGGGCCACGTCCTGGCGTTCGATGGAGACGCTCTGCGCGAGCCCGTCGCTCGCGCCGGTGTCGGTGAGGCGGCTGGTGATGATCGGGACGTTGGCGCCGACGACGATCTCCGCCTCCTCGTTGTCGGAGGTCAGCAGGCGCGGGGCCGAGAGGATGTTGACGTCGGAGTCGCTCTTGCTCGCGTCGATCAGGGCCGAGAGGGCCGGGACGGTGACCGGATTGCCGTCCAGTCCGTTCACGGTGACCGGGTTGAACAGCCCCCCGACCAGGATCCCCTCGATCGACTGGGTCAGCAGCGTAGGGACGCTGCTCCCATCCGGCGGGACGAGCGAACCGAGGTTGGCCGGACCGGCATTGAGATTGCTGGTCCCGAAGATCACCCCGTCCCCTTCGTACGACCCGGCCCCCTGCAGCGACATCCCGAGCTGGCTGGTGACGTCCATCGAGAGTTCGAGGATCAGCGCCTCGACGAACACCTGCTTGCGGCGGATGTCGAGCTGCCGGATGATGTCGCGCAGCACCTCGTACTCCTCCGGGGTCGCGTTGATCACCAGGGCGTTGGTCGGCTTGTCGGCGGTAATCGTCACCGCCCCGAGGGTCTCCTTGGCCTGCTGGGCGCCCGGCGATGCATTGGCCGGGGTCCGCTTGACGCCGGTGAC
>QKBP01000053.1 GCA_003246035.1 Desulfuromonadaceae bacterium
TCTACTTTCGGGAGATGGAGGAGAACGGGACTCCTAACCTGCGACTGGTCGCTACGGACGGACATCGTCTGGCGCTCTATCAGGCTGATGTCGATGTCAGCGCTATTCCGCAGCTTCAGAAAGGGGTCATCCTCCCACGCAAAGGGGTACAGGAGCTGCGCAAGATCACCGAAGAGGGTCAAGGCGATGTGGAACTCGGCTTCTTCGACAACAACGCAGTGGTCCGGAGAGAACTGACGACCGTGGTAATGCGCCTGGTTGACGGCGAATTTCCGGATTACGAACGGGTTATTCCCAAGACCCGGGACCAGGAAGCCTTTATCGATAGAGACACCATGTTGCACGTCCTGAGACGCGTATCGATTCTGGCGAGTGAACGCTCCCGGGGCGTCAAGTTGCGAGTTGCCACGAACATGCTGGAATTGAGCAGCTCAAACCCGGAACTGGGAGAGGCCCGTGAGGATCTCGAGATCGACTACCAGGGTCCGGAGGTGGTAATCGGCTTCAATGCCCGTTATCTGCTTGATATTTTGCAGAACATCGACGACGAGACGATCGAGATGGTGTTCAAGGATCAAGTTTCACCTGCGCTGATATCGCCCCAGGGGAAAGCAGAATACCGTACCGTCATCATGCCGATGCGGTTGTAGAAGCGACAGATCCGGGTCGACTGGATGTATTTTACCCGGTTGCACTACCGAACGTTTCGAAATCTGGGACAGGTCGAGATTGAACCTTCCCCCGGATTCAACGTCTTCTATGGCAGCAACGCGCAGGGAAAGACCAACCTGCTCGAAGGGATCTACCTGCTAGGACACCTCAAGAGCTTTCGCGGTGTTCAAAGCCAGGTGCTGATCGGACGACAGCAGCAGTCGGCACGGCTTGACAGCGACCTGATTTCGGCCGGGGTCAGCCACAACCTGAATCTGCGGCTGACGAAGCAGGGAAAAGAGCTGCAGTTGGACGGGAAACGACCGCAGCGCCTGGCGGATGTCACCGAAAAGATGCGTCAGGTGTTATTCGCACCCGAAGAGGTGATGACCGTCAAAGGGGCACCAGCCCTGCGCAGGAACCTGCTGGATCGAGCCATTTACCAGCTGCATCCCGGTTACCTTGAACGGGTGCAGTACTACTACAGGGTACTCAAACAGCGCAACCAGGCGTTACGAACCCTGCGTGATGACGGTAGCGACGATATCTGGGTCGGTAGCCTGATCGTCGAGGGAGCAAAGATCCGCGCCCAGAGAGCCCGTTTTCTAGGGATGCTCCAGCCCTATTTTGCGGACTGCTACCAGACCATGACCGAGGGGAGCGAAAGCCCCGAGGTGCGTCTGCGCTACCGCGACGACGGAGATGGAGAAGCCTACCGTGACGAACTGACGGAGGACTTTGAACGCTGCCGAAAACAGGAAATGCAGCAGCGAACCACGTTGGCCGGACCCCACCGGGACGATCCCGGTTTTTTCATCAATGACCAGGATCTGCGCAGTCACGGATCTCAGGGACAGCAGCGGACATTCGTTCTGGCCTACAAGATCGCCCTGTTGAACCTGCTGAAGGATCAAACCGGGCGCACACCGGTTTTGATGCTCGACGACATCGCCGGGGAACTGGATGCAAAACGTCGCGGGGCACTGTTCAAACTGCTGGAAGCAAGTGTCGGACAGGTCTTTCTGACCACTACCGATCCAGCGCTGTTTCAGGGCAGCGAACGTAACAACAGCCGTTTCTTCGCAGTCAGAGACGGCCAGGTTTTCGAGAGTTCCTAAACAAACGAGGTGAACATGAGCGAAACCAAACACAACTACGGAGCCTCCAGCATCAAGATTCTGGAAGGTCTGGCCGCGGTGCGCAAGCGCCCGGCCATGTACATCGGCTCCACCGGCCCGGCAGGCCTGCACCATCTGGTCTACGAAATCGTCGACAATTCAATCGACGAGGCCCTCGCCGGATACTGCGACAGCGTCAAGGTGCTGCTGCATATCGACGGGTCGGTTACGGTTGAAGATAACGGGCGCGGGATCCCGGTCGATGAACACCCTTCCCAGAAGCGCTCGGCGGCGGAAGTCGTCATGACGGTCCTCCACGCCGGCGGAAAATTCGACAGTGACAGCTACAAGGTTTCGGGGGGCCTGCACGGCGTCGGCGCGGCGGTCGTCAACGCCCTTTCGACCAAGCTCCAGCTGGAGATTCGCCGTGAAGGGAAGATCTACAAGCAGGATTACAGCGTGGGGGTCCCTGACTTTCCGCTTCGTGAGGAAGGCGAGACCAAGCGCCGCGGCACCAAGACCACCTTCTGGCCGGATCCCGAGATCTTTGAATCGACCGAATTCTCCTTCGAGACCCTCTCGCGCAGACTGCGGGAACTGGCGTTTCTGAACGCCGGGGTGAAGATCATCATTGTCGACGAGCGGAGCGAGAAGGAGCATGAGTTCCACTACGAAGGAGGAATCAGCTCCTTCGTGGAATACCTCAACCGCGCCAAGATCGCCCTGCACCCCCAGCCGATCTATTTCCGCGGCGAAAAGGAGGGGGTCGATATCGAGGTCGCCATCCAGTACAACGACGGTTACGACGAGAGAATCTTCTCCTTTGCCAACAACATCAACACCCACGAGGGGGGGACACACCTGGTCGGCTTCAAGGCAGCCCTGACTCGGACCATGAACACCTATGCCACCGCCAACAACCTGCTCAAGAACGTCAAGACCTCGATCTCCGGGGATGACCTGCGCGAGGGGATGGCGGCGGTGATTTCGGTGAAGGTCCCCGACCCGCAGTTCGAGGGGCAGACCAAGACCAAGCTCGGCAACTCGGAAGTCAAGGGGTACGTCGAGACCCTGATGAATGAAAAGCTCGCGGAATATCTCGAGGAGAACCCCCAGGTCGCCAAGAAGATCCTCGAGAAGGGGATCGAGGCGGCGCGCGCGCGCGAGGCCGCGCGCAAAGCGCGCGATCTCACGCGCCGTAAAGGCGCCCTCGAATCTCTCGCCCTGCCGGGCAAACTCGCCGATTGCCAGGAGAAGGATCCGGCGCTGTGTGAAATCTACCTGGTCGAGGGTGACTCGGCCGGCGGCAGCGCGAAGCAGGGGCGCGACCGGCGCTATCAGGCGATCCTGCCGCTCAAGGGGAAGATCCTCAACGTCGAGAAGGCCCGCTTCGACAAGATGCTGACCTCCAACGAGATCCGTACCCTGATCACCGCCATGGGGACCGGGATCGGCAAGGAGGATTTCGATATCAGCAAGCTGCGCTACCACCGGATCATCATCATGACCGACGCCGACGTCGACGGCTCGCATATCCGCACCCTGCTGTTGACCTTCTTCTTCCGGCAGATGCCCGAGCTGGTCGAGCGGGGGCACCTCTACATCGCCCAGCCGCCACTCTACAAGGCGAAGCGGGGGAAGAAAGAGATCTACCTCAAGGACGAGGAGGCGCTGCAGGATCACCTCCTTTCAGAGGGGGTCGAGGGGGTAAGCGTGCAGATGGAGAAGAGCGGCAAGGTGCTGCGCGGCAAGCAGATCGTACCGATGCTGCGGCAGATCATCGACTACAACCTGCACTTCGACAAGATGCTGCACAAGGGGGTCAACCGACACGTTCTCGAGGTCTTCGTGCGCGGAAAGCTCGAGAACGGCTTTGCCGATCACCAGGACTTTGAGGCGCTGGTCGAAAAAATGCGCAAGGTCGAGGAGCGTGCCGAGTACCAGGTGCTCGATGATCCGCCGCGGATCCTCTTCACCCTGGGTAACCACCGCGCGCGCATCGATCAGCAGGTGCTTGAGAACCTCTCGTCGCACGAGTATTCGCTGCTGCTCAAGGCCTTCCGCCAGGTCGAGGATATCTGCAAGGGGGAAAAGGCGCTGATCTCCAGCGAAGGCCAGGAGGAGCGGAGCGTAGAGGATCGCCAGGAGCTGCTGCAGTTCTTCTTCGAGCGCGCCAAGAAGGGTCAGTACATCCAGCGCTACAAGGGACTCGGGGAGATGAACCCGGAACAGCTGTGGGAGACCACCATGGCTCCGGAGAAGCGGGTCCTGCTGCAGGTCAAGATCGAAGATGCCGTCGAAGCACACGAGATCTTCACCGTGCTGATGGGCGACCAGGTCGAACCGCGGCGCGAATTCATCGAAAACAACGCCCTCAACGTTTCGAATCTCGACATCTGATGGGCAGCCCCGCGTAAGGGTCTGCCCTGGAGGAGTTCATGCTCGAACAGAACAAGGTCTCGGTCAATATCGAAGACGAGATGCGCAAGTCGTACCTCGACTATGCCATGAGCGTCATCATCGGACGCGCCCTGCCGGACGTGCGCGACGGCCTCAAGCCGGTGCACCGGCGCGTGCTCTTCGCCATGCAGGAGCTGGGAAACGACTATAACAAGCCCTACAAGAAGTCGGCCCGCGTGGTCGGCGATGTGATCGGTAAGTACCATCCCCACGGCGATACCGCGGTGTACGACACGATCGTGCGTATGGCCCAGGATTTCTCGATGCGCCACCCGCTAGTCGACGGACAGGGGAACTTCGGCTCGATCGACGGCGACTCGGCGGCGGCGATGCGCTACACCGAGGTGCGCATGGACCGGCTGGCGCACGAGCTGCTCGCCGACATCGACAAGGAGACCGTCGACTTCGGCCCGAACTACGACGATTCACTGCAGGAGCCGCTGGTTCTCCCCTGCAAGTTTCCGAACCTGCTGGTCAACGGCTCCGAGGGGATCGCGGTCGGTATGGCGACCAAGATCCCCCCTCACAACCTCGGCGAGGTGGTCAATGCGCTGGTGGGGCTGATTGATAACCCCAAGCTCAGCTTCGAAGAGCTGATCGGCCTCGTTCCGGGACCCGATTTCCCGACCGCCGGCTTCATCCTCGGTCAGGAAGAGGTTCGCGAGGCCTACCGCACCGGGCGCGGCATCATCCAGATGCGCGCCCGCGCGCTGATCGAGAAGGATCGCCGTACCGGGCGCGAGAGCATCGTGGTGACCGAGATCCCCTATCAGGTCAACAAGGCGCGCCTGATCGAGAAGATTGCCGAACTGGTCAAGGACAAGAAGATCGAGGGGATCTCCGACCTGCGCGACGAGTCGGACCGCGACGGCCTGCGCATCGCCATCGAGCTCAAGCGCGACAGCGTGCCGCAGGTGGTGCTCAACCAGCTCTACAAGATGACCGCCATGCAGTCGTCCTTCGGGATCATCCTGCTCGCCATCGACAACGGCCAGCCGAAGATCCTGACCCTGCGCCAGATCCTCGACCGTTTCCTCGATCACCGCAAGGAGATCGTCACGCGCCGGTGCATCTTCGAGCTGAAAAAGGCCGAGGCCCGCGCCCATATCCTCGAGGGTCTGAAGATCGCCCTGGAGAACCTCGACGAGGTGATCCAGATCATCAAGAGCTCGGAGAATCCGGCGGTGGCCAAGGAGCGGTTGATGGAACGCTTCGGGCTCTCCGACAAGCAGTCCCAGGCAATCCTCGACATGCGCCTGCACCGCCTCACCGGCCTCGAGCGCGACAAGATCCTCGAGGAGTATCGCCAGATCCTCGCCCTGATCCAGCGACTCAAGGAGATCCTTGCCAGCGAGGTCGAGATCTTCAAGATCATTCGCGAGGAGCTGAGCGAGGTCAAGGAGCGCTATGCCAACCCCCGCCGCACCGAAATCATTCCCAAGACCGGCGACCTGACGGTCGAAGACTTCATCGTCGAGGAGGACATGGTGGTGACGGTCTCCCACGCCGGCTACATCAAGCGCAACGCGGTCTCCCTGTATCGGGCTCAGCGTCGCGGCGGCAAGGGGAAGACCGGCATGCGCCCCAAGGAAGAGGACTTTGTCGAGCGCCTGTTCATCGCCTCGACCCACTCCTACGTGCTGATCTTCACCAACAAGGGGAAGGTCTACTGGTTGAAGGTTCACGAAATTCCGCAGGGAGGGCGTGCCAGCCGCGGCAAGGCGATCGTCAACCTGCTGCAGCTCTCGGGCGACGAGAAGGTCACCACGGTGCTGCCGGTGATGGAGTTCACCGAAGGGAAGTACATCGTCACCGCCACGCGCAAGGGGACGGTCAAGAAGACCGACCTGATGGCCTATTCCAATCCGCGCGCTGGAGGGATCATCGCCCTGACCATCGACGAGGGGGACGAGTTGATCGCCACGCGCCTGACCGACGGCAGCATGGATATCCTGCTGGCCAGCGCCAACGGCAAGTCGATCCGCTTCCCCGAAAAGGATGTGCGCCCGATGGGTCGACCATCCCGCGGGGTGCGCGGTATGATGCTCGAAGGTGACGACTACCTGATCGGCATGGAGGTGGTGACCGACGCGACCTCCTCGACCCTGCTGACGGCGACCGAGAATGGCTACGGCAAGCGCACCGACCTCGACGAGTACCGCCAGCAGAGCCGCGGCGGCAAAGGGGTGATCACCATCAAGACCACCGAGCGCAACGGCAAGGTGGTCGATATCAACCTGGTAACCGACGAAAACGATCTGATGTTCATTACGGACCGGGGTAAAGTCCTGCGCACCGGGGTCGGAAACCTCTCGGTCATCGGCCGCAATACCCAGGGTGTTCGCCTGATGGTCATGGAGCCGGGCGAGAAGATCGTTTCGGTGGCGAAACTTGCAGAAAAGGAAGACGAAGAGCATGGAGATCCGGAGACTGAAGAAGGAACTGATGCGGGAGGAGCTGAGGAAGCGCTACCCGAACAGGACGCGTAATCGGATCCTTCTCGTCGCCATCCCGCTGGTGCTGCTGCTGATCGGCGGCCTGACCTACCTTGCCAAGCGGGACGACCTGTTCGCCGCCCGCTACAGCAAGGGGATTGAGCTGTGGGAGGGGGGGGCCTACGAGAAGGCGGTGGTCACGCTGCGGGACATCTACGACGATTACCCGGGCTTCCCTCTGGCACCCGACGCCCTGTTCCAGAGTGCCGAGATTCTCAACATGAATCTCCACCGCTACCAGGAGGCGCTGCTCGCCTACCTGTTGGTGCTCAAGGACTACCCGGAAAATCCGCTCAACGACAGGGCCCTGAGGCAGGTCGCGAACATCTACAAGTACCGGCTGTTCGACTATCCCGCCGCGATCGTCGCCTACCAGCGGCTGCTCGACCGCGGGGCCAAGGGCCGGGATCGCCTCCAGTATGAGGTCGCCGATGCCTATTTCCGCCTCAACAACTTTGAGCAGGCCCGTATCGAGTTCGAGACGCTGGTATCGGAAAATCCCCGTTCGGAGCTGGTTGCCGAGGCGCGCTACCGCTCCGGGGTGTGTCTGAACCTCGAAGGGAAGTACCAGGAGGCTGAGGGGGTTCTGGAGGCGCTCATCAAGGAGGGGCCGGATACCACCTTCGGAATCGAGGCCCGCTTCGCGCTGGCCGAGACCCTGGAGCAGATGGAACGCCTGCGCGAATCGCGCCGGGTTCTGGAGGACCTGCAGGGTGTCTATCCCAACGACGAGGCGCTGGAGCTCAAGCTCGAGCAGGTGAACGAACGGATCGACAAGAAGAAACGCGCCATCTGACGCAAGGAGTCGCAGTGGAGATCGCCGTCATCGGAGCGGGGAGCTGGGGAACCGCTCTCGCCAACCATCTGGCCCTGCAGGGCCATCCCGTCGACCTGTGGGCGTACGAAACCGAGCTGGTCGAGACGATCAACGAGCAGCACGAAAACACCCTGTACCTGAAGGGGGTCCGACTCTCGGACCGGCTGCGGGCCAGCAATGACGTGGCCGCCTGCGTCAGGGGAAAGAAACTGGTGCTGCTGGTCCCCCCTTCGCAGGTGATGCGCCAGGTCAGCAAGACGTTCGCTCCCGCTCTCGATCAGGACGCGCTGGTGGTCTCTGCATCCAAGGGGATCGAAAACGATTCCCTGATGACCATGAGTGAGGTACTCGAGGAGACCCTCCGTCCTGCGTTCCGGGGACCGCTGGTCTTTCTGTCCGGACCGTCCTTCGCCCGTGAGGTCGCGGTCCAGAGTCCCACCGCGGTCGTCGCGGCTTCAGATGACCCGGAGGCGGCGCGCCGGACCCAGGAGGTGTTCAGCAGCGAGACATTCAGGGTCTACACCAACGACGATGTCATGGGGGTCGAACTCGGCGGTTCGCTGAAGAATGTCATGGCCCTGGCTGCCGGTGTCGCCGACGGCCTCGGCTTCGGGTACAACGCCCGGGCTGCCCTGATCACCCGCGGACTGGCGGAAATGACCCGCATCGGCCTGGCCAAGGGGGCGAAGGCTACGACCTTTGCCGGGCTGGCCGGGATGGGGGATCTGGTCCTGACCTGCACCGGCGACCTGTCGCGGAACCGGACCGTCGGCGTCGAGCTGGGCAAGGGGCGGACGCTCAAGGAGATTCTGTCAGGAATGAACATGGTCGCCGAAGGGGTGAAGACGACCCTGTCCGCCTACGAGCTGGCGGCCAAGCTCGAGGTCGAGGCGCCGATTATCGAACAGATGCACGCCATCCTGTATGGCGACAAGGATCCCCGTCTGGCTGTCCAGGAGCTGATGACCCGGGACCTGAAGTCGGAAGTGGTCTGAACCGCAGAGGAGGTAGAAGCATGACACGAGCAATGATCATTGTCCTGGTCGCGCTGTTGTTTTCAGGCTGCAGCCAGCATGTCGGGGAGCGGGCGGTTATCTCTACGTCCCACGGCGAAATCGTCATCGACCTGTATGCGAAGCAGGCACCCAAGACGGTGGAAAACTTCAAGAAACTGGCCCGCGAAGGGTTCTACAACGGGCTGACCTTCCACCGCGTGATCCCCGGCTTTGTCGTCCAGGGCGGAGACCCGGCCGGTGACGGGACCGGAGGTCCTGGCTACACCCTCGAAGCCGAGATCGATCCCTCTCTCAAGCATGTCACCGGAGCCGTGGCTACGGCCCGCCTTGGTGACCGGGTCAATCCGGAGCGGCGCTCTTCCGGGTCGCAGTTTTATATCTGCCTGGGCCCGCAGCCCCATCTCGACGGTGGCTATACGATCTTCGGCCAGGTGGTCGGCGGGATGGAGGTCGTCGAGAAGATTCAGAAGGGTGACCGGATGGAAGAGGTCGTGATCCGCTGACGGTTCTCCCGGGTTCGGCGATCTACCCATGGGTGGCGTTTTAGATCGGGAACCGCTAAAATAAGCGAGTTGCCAGAACAGAGCGGAGCGCGCGGCATGACCACCCTCAGGTGCATGACCTACAATGTGCATGGCTTCCGGGGGAGCGACGGGGAATTCGACCCGGGGCGCATCGCGGAGGTTATCAACGAGAGCGGCGCGGATGTCGTCGCTCTGCAGGAGGCCGACCTGGAGGGGAGCCCGGACCCGCTTCCGGACATGGCCCGCAAGCTCGGTGCCCACCTGTATGCCGGGCCAGCAGCTCGTGCCACGGCCTTCATCTCGCGGCTGCCGCTGCGCAACGTCCGCGAGACCCATCTTGGCCAGGGCGGGTGGTGCCTTCAGGCTGATCTTGACCACAACGGCAAACGGCTGCATCTCTTCAACCTCCAGCTCTCCTTTACCCCCTCAAAGCGACGTGTCCAGTTCGGGACGCTGCTGAGCAACGAACTCCTTGGCAGCCCGACCCTGGTCTGCCCCACCCTGGTTCTGGGTGACTTCGCCGATCCCCTCTGGTGGTTGAGCAGTTTCTCGCTCGACCGCAAGCTCTTCCAGGCACCGCGGCCGGTTCTCGGTGCCACCTACCCTGCTCCATTCCCCCTGCTCGGCCGTGATCGGGCCTACATGCGTGGCGACATCCGGGTTCTCGAGTCACGGGTCATCAGGACGCCGCAGACACGCAAGGCGTCCTCGCACCTCCCGGTGATCCTCAAGGTCCAGGTGTTCGACCCCGGGGTCTACCTGCTGATCAAGGATACGGTCAATGGCCGCATGGAGACGGCACCGGGGTAGGAGAAGCCGATGAACGTGATAATCGCAGGACGAACCCTCAGTCTCAAACAGGGTGACATCACGGCCCTTGCGTGTGATGCCATCGTCAACGCGGCCAACAGCGCGCTGCAGCTTGGCGCCGGGGTCGCGGGCGCGATCCGCAGCAAGGGTGGGCCGACGATACAGCAGGAGTGCGATCGGATCGGCGGCTGCCCGGTGGGGGATGCCGTCACCACCGGGGCCGGAGCCCTCCCCTGCCGGTACGTGATTCATGCCGTCGGTCCCCGCATGGGCGAGGGAGACGAAGAGCGCAAGCTCGCCTCGGCGGCAGACGCGGCCCTGCGCAGGGCCGCCGAGAAACGGCTGCGCAGCGTCGCCCTCCCCGCCATCTCGACGGGGATCTTCGGTTTTCCCATCGAGCGCGCCGCCGAGCTGTTGCTTCAAGCCGCCAACGACCATCTTCAGGGGGAGACCTCCCTCGAGGAGGTGATCTTCTGCCTGTTCAGCGCTCAGGATTACGCGGTGTTCGCAGACCGCCTGGCCCTGCTGCATGGTGAGGAAAAGAACCGCTGAGCCGATGACCCCTGTCCGCAAGCCTTCTTCCGCCCGCCGCACCAGGGCCCTGGAGCTGCTCGCACGCCTCGAGAGTGTTCACGCCGAGGCGCGCATCGCCCTGACCTTCGCGAACCCGCTCGAGCTGCTGATCGCGACGATCCTCTCCGCGCAATGTACCGATGTGCGCGTCAATCAGGTGACCCGCGTGCTTTTTCAGCGTTACCGAAGCGTCGAAGCGTACGCCGGAGCCGACCTGGATGAGCTGATGGGAATCATCCGCTCGACCGGCTTCTACCGGAACAAAGCCCAGAACATTATTGCCGCGGCGAAGATTCTGGTCGAACGCCATGCCGGAGCTGTGCCGCGAAGCATGGAAGAGCTGACCGCGCTGCCGGGTGTAGGGCGCAAAACCGCCAACGTGGTGCTCGGAAACGCCTTCGCCATCCCGGGGATGGTGGTTGATACCCATGTCGGCAGGGTCAGCCGCCGGCTCGGCTGGGCAAGGTCTGATGACCCCGTCAAGGTCGAGCAGGAGCTGATGGCGCTGCTACCGGAGTCGAAGTGGACCCAGGCCAGTCATGTGCTGATTTACCACGGCCGGAGTTTTTGCAAGGCGCGGGTACCGCAGTGCAGTATTTGTCCTGTGCTGGGAGAATGCCCGAGGAACGGTGTAGTCAAAAGCAGGTAAAAAAAACGGGGCCGGCCTGGTGGAGGCATGCGACCGGCCCCGCCAGGGGAACGGTGAGTGAGTGAAGATGGTTCGAGGATAGCCGGACAGGACCAATGAAAACAGCGCAGGACGCGTAAAAAAATCAGGCAGGATAAACCTACGGGGGGTGTGCGGTTGCACACCCCCCGCGCATTTCAGGCGGCGTGGTAGCCGCAGTGATCGTACAGCAGCGCCAGCTGTCGGGTACGGTCACCGTCCGGCCAGCGGGAAAGAAGCGATTCGGCGAGGGTGACCCCTGATTCGACGATCGGCTGAATGGCCTCGAGAAAAATACGCTCGTCCTGTGCCTCTGGACTGATCCTCTGACGGCGCAGCCCCCGGCAGGCGATCATCAGCAATTCCCGGGCGTATTCCTGCAGGCGACCCGTGGGGGTCGGGGTGGCAAGGCCAAGACGCCACGAGTTTTGGTAGATCGTGGAGAATGTTGCGAAGTCGAGGCCGTCGAAAAGTTGCAGTGCCTGGCGGGTCGCTTCCGGATCGTAGAACAGGCCCTTGACCAAGGCAGCCGGAGCGAGAGCATAGGCTGGCGGAAGGGCGTCGACGCTGCGCAGTTCGATCTGCGGACGCAGGCGAACTTCGGTAAACAGAGTCGACAGGTGTAGATCCCAGTCGGTGAGGGTGGCACGGTGCCCCGCATATCCAGAGGCGAGGTAATCGCCAAAGGTGAAAGGCGTGTCGGTAAGCGGATGCAGGTGTTCATCGCGAACGATGAAGTACATCGGCACCCCGAGGGCGAAATCGATGAAATCGTCGAGGGATGCGTCCGGTCGGTGTAAGGCGGGGATCAGCCCGGTACGACGAGGGTCGGTTCGCGACCAGATCTCCCCGCGGGTGGAGAGGAACCCGCTCGGCTGCCCCTCAAGTAGGGGGGAGTTGGCAAACAGGGCGTAGAGGACCGGAGAGAGGAGCTGACCGAGGCGCAGCTTGGCCATGCAGTCACTCTCGCTGGTGTAGTCGAGGTTGAGCTGCAGGCCGGCCGACTGTTTCATCATCCGCAGGCCCATGTCGCCGACGCGGGGCATGTAGGCGGTCATGATCGCATAACGCTGCTTGGGGAGAGTGGCGATGCGGTTCAGCGGCGTGAGGGGGTGGACGCCGAGGCCCAGGAAGGCGAGCCCCAGTTCATCGCCTGCTGCGACGACTTCCTGCACATGGTGGAGAAACTCGGCTGCGCAGCAGTGTACGTCGCGGCAAAGACGCCCCGAGAGTTCCAGCTGTCCCCCCGGTTCCAGGGTGATGGACGAATGGCTTCCGAGCAGACCGAGCAGATGCCCCTCCTCGCGCAGGGGCTCCCAGGGCCCGCTGCGAGCCAAAAGTTCGAGAAGGCTAACGATCTGCGGGTAGCTGGCGGCCTCGCCGCTGGCGCGGTCGAGAACGAGCTTTTCCGACTCGGTTCCGATAAAGCGGAGCGCGTCGTCCCGTACGCCACGGAGCAGGTACTCCCTGAGGTCAGCGCGGTCGGTAACGGGCTGCCCGAGATCAGGTTTGATCAATGTGGTCATACCTTACCTTACCACCCCGACCGGTACCCGACGGCAGGAAAAAGCGCGCCGGTCCCGCTCTAACCGGCTCAAGAAATCAGGTACTCGGCAATGCTGTTGGCAATGGTCTCGAAGATCCGCGTAAACTCCTCCTCGTTGCGCTCAAGCAGGGTGATGCGGAAGCCCTGCTCGGGAGTGCAGAAGGATGAGATCGGGACGGTACAGATTCCCGTCGAGGCCAGCAGGAAGTAGACAAAACGCTTGTCGAGAGAGACTCCGGGCTGGTTAACTAGGCCTTCGACCAGCTGGCGAACCTCTTTGTTGTCGATCGGCAGACTCTGGCGATGGTTAAGCGTTCCGGATTTGAAAACGACACTCATGTAAAAAGCGCCGTTGGTGCGATTAACCTTGATCCCGGGCACGTTCTTGAGCAGGTCGTAGGCGATGTTGGAAAACTTCTCGTAACGGGTGATGCGCTCCTCGAGATAGTTCGGGTACTCGGGGTGGCTCATAATCAGGGGGATCGCCTTTTGCGGCAGGGTCGTGGAACAGACCTCCACCATCTTGGAGTTGAGGATGCTCTGTACGTACTGCTTGAACATCGGGTCCTTGTCGGCGTTGTAGACCTCGATCCAGCCGCAGCGGGAACCGGGCCAGGGGACTTCCTTGCTGATCCCCTTCATGGCAATCGCCGGAAGGTCGCCGATGAGGTCGGAGATCGGCTTGGTCGACTCGCCATTGTAGACGATGTTGTGGTAAATCTCGTCGGCGATGATGAACAGGTCGTATTCCTTGGCGATGGCGACCATCTCCTTGAGGATACGTTCCGGGTAGACCGCGCCGGTCGGATTGTCAGGATTGATAATCAGGATCCCGGAGATCGCCGGGTTGTACTTGACCGAGAGGCGCAGGTCATCCATGTCAGGATACCAGTTGTTGTCCGGGTCGAGACGGTAAGAAACAGGCCGTTGTCCGGCGTGGGCCGCCTCTGCCGACGAGTGGGTCGAGTAGGTCGGCGAGGGGCCGATGACGCGGGCCTCGCGGCGCAGGAAGCCGTAGACCTTCTGGATGGCATCGCCGAGGCCGTTGAAAAAGATGATGTCCTCAGCCTCGATCTGCGCCCTGCCTCGCTTGTTGGTAAGCTCGGCGAGAAATTCGCGGGTCTCAAGAACCCCTTTGGTGGCGCAGTAGCCGTAACTGCAGTCCTTCATGGCGAGCTCGGCGACGATCTTCTTCATCCAGTCAGGAATCTTTTCCCCCTTGGCGACCGGATCGCCGATGTTCTCCATGTTGGTCTTGATGCCGAGCTTTTTGAGCTTGTCGGCGATCTCGACGATCGCACGGATCTCGTAGGTCAGCTCCCCGGCCCCGATATGGACGATGTTGTTGCGCATATCTCTGATTACCTTCCTGCAGAAAAAATATGAAAAGGCCATGAGCGTGAGCCCATGGCCTCCGGAAAACGGGTGACTTGCGTGGTCAGTCGACTCCTCCAGGGCAATGGGCGTCATCCGGGCGTGCGGCGGCTGCCGCGCTCGTAGCTCGTGCCAAGAAGGATTCGATGCTGTGCTGACGAATGTTCACTTTGTAACCTCGCAGTTCAGCAGGTGGTAACACAGTGGAAGGGAGGCTGTCAAGCGTTGCCTTACGTGCCGTTGGCCGTGCGCTGGTACGCTCCCTTTCCGGCGGTCGCGCGGATGTGCAGGAGGTCGTCAAGGAGGGCACGCGCCTCGGCGAAAATCGCATCATCCTCGAGTTCCGAGCGCCATGCCTCGGGGTCGCTTTCCCCTTCGTCCTCGTCCTTGTCCGCGCCGTGGAAGCCAATCGTACGGAGGCTGCTGGTTTTCTCCCGTTCGAGGCGTGCGGCGGTGAGTTCGAGCGGGACGCGGGTTTGCTCGCTGCGAGTCTTGAGCAGCTCGGCCTGTTCGCGAATCTCTTTAAAGTCGCTGCTCTGCTGCTGACGCTCGAGACTCAAGGCGCGCAGCGCGTTGAGCTCGGCAACCGGCTCCTGCCAAGGCGTGAAGGGGGTCTTGGCCACGGTATCCCAGGGGAGGGAATGCTCCAGGTAGCGCTCGCCCGTTTCGAGGTGCTGTTGACGGTCCGGGAGAATGATGTCGGGGACCACGCCCCGATACTGGGTCGACTCACCGCTGACTCGGTAGAACTTTTGGATCGTGACCATCAGGGCGCCGAGAGGGAGGTATTTCTGCATGTTGCGGAACGGGAGGTGCCGATCGAGGTCGACCACCGCCTGCACGGTCCCCTTACCGTGGGTATGGTCGCTACCAACGATCAGGGCGCGGCGGTAGTCCTGAAGAGCCCCCGCGAGAATTTCCGACGCCGATGCACTGAAGCGGTTGACCAGGACCACCAGCGGCCCGGAATACGCTATCGAGGTGTCGGTGTCACTGAGGGTCTTGATGCTGCCGTCGCCGTTGCGGACCTGGACGATCGGTCCGCTGGAGATGAACAGACCGGCAATCGACACCGCATCGGTCAGCGCCCCGCCCCCGTTGTTGCGCAGATCGAGTATCAGGCCGTCGAGCGGCGCCTCCCGGGTCAGTTCCTGGAGCACGCGGCGTGTGTCATCGGTCGAATTACGTCCCTCACCCTGCTGGGCAAAGTCACGATAAAAAGTCGGGATTTTGAGGTAGCCGAAGCGTTCACCGTTGCCCTCCGGCGGGAGGAGAGTCCCCTTGACGAACGTCTCCTCGATCTGCACGACGTCACGGACAATGGCGATGGTCTGGTGGCGGCCGTCAGGCTTGCGCACCGACAGGCGGACAACGGTCCCCTTGGGTCCTCGGATCAGGGCGACGGCCTCGCGCAGACGCATGTTGGTGACGTCGACGGCCTCTTCACCCTCCTGGGAAACCTCGAGGATCAGGTCCTCGGCGGCCAGTTCCCCTTGGCGGCTCGCGGCACCACCTGGGATGATCGAGACGACCTTGATGTAGCCGTCCTCCTCACGCAAGGTGGCGCCGATCCCCTCGAGGCTGCCACGCATGTGGATGTCGAAATCCTCTTTCTGACGCGGTGGGAGGTAGTTGGTGTGCGGGTCGAAAGCCCTAGTCACCGTCCCGAGGAAATAGTTGTAATGATCCTGAAGGGTTTCATCAAGCAGTCGCTTGAAAACGCCGCGCAGGCTTTTACCGACTTTATCGCGGGCCTCGGCTTCGAGCTCGACGCGGCGCGTGTCGTCCACAGGTCCTTCCTGCTCCGCCTCCTCGAGCAGGTCGAGGTAGCGGTTCAGGGTCTGGAGCTTCAGAGCCAGACGCCAACGCTCCAGGAGTGCGGCACTGTCGGTGCAGAACTCGAGTTTGTCGGCATCGGTCTCGAAGTATTCCTCGCGACTGAAGTCGAACGGGGTCGCCAGCAGGTCGAGGACCGGAGGCTGGATCTGACGGATGCGCTGCAACAGCAGTCGATGTCCGACATCGGGGAGCGTCAGGCGCCCCTCCTTGAAGTCATTGGGAAGAGAGCTCTCGAGCCCCTCGAGCTGGCGGACGTCGCCCTGGAGCAGAAACCGCTTTTGCGGATCGAGCTGCTCGAGGTACAGGGTGAAGACATCGCTGGCGAATTGGGTGTCGAAGGGGCGCGGCTGGTAATGGTTGTTGCTCAGCTGCTGTTTGAGGATGTAGCTGAGAAGACGCGCGCGGCCGTCCTGCCGGTCATCGGAATTATCAGCCCCAAGATAGGCTGCGCTGACGAGGCCGATGCTGACAAGTAACGCCAGCACGAGCAGGCGTTTTATCCAGGTATGCATGGTACAAGGGTCCATTGGGGGAATTTTTCGAGACGAGTCCCGATCTAGGACTATACCATGCTTCGTCAGCTCAGGGCAAAATAGAACAGATGATGTTAATCTTGGACGCTGACAATGAAGTTTCGATTGAGATAGAGGACCTGGTCGTCAATGTGAAAACGCAGGAACCCCTGGGAGCGGTTCATGAAATCCTTGACCCGCTGCCCCCCCTCGGGGAGGTCGACGTAGACCTCGGCAGCCAGGTCCCGGCCGAGAACCGTCTGAACGCGGACATGGTAATGGGCCCCGAGGGTCATCAGCTCAACGAGCTCGCTGGCGGCTTCGACCTGGGCCGATACCAGCTGAAACAGGTGGATGAGCAGCATCCCCCCCTCGGTCTTCACCGGAATGAAAGCCTCGTCGCCGTTGAGCAGTTCACCGACACGCTGCAGGCCGTCGTGATGCGCACCGAACAGATTGAGGAACACTTCGCCCCAGATCTCTCGACCGTCAGCGAGGCTGAAGAGAACCCGGCAGGTTTCTTTGGAGATGCGCTGGCTATCCATGGTTACCTCGCGGCAGCTGCGGAACGTGGGCCCGGGGTGGCGTTCGGGGCCTGGAAGAGCGATTTGTTGGAGGCGGAGCGGTAGGCCTCGTCAGGGCTGATCCTCTTGGCCGTCAGGAGCACCTGGATCGCTTGGTCCATCAGCTGCATCCCCTCCCCCTTGGCGGTCTGGATGATACTGGGGATCTGGAAAGTTTTGGCTTCGCGGATCAGGTTGGAAATCGCGGTGGTGACGATCATGATCTCCAGGGCGGCGGCGCGCTTGCCATCGACGGTACGCAGCAGCTGCTGAGCTACGACCCCCTTGAGGGATTCGGCGAGCATGGCGCGGATCTGCTCCTGCTGCTCCTGGGGGAAGACGTTGATGATCCGGTCGATGGTCTTGGCGGCGCTGTTGGTGTGCAGGGTCCCGAAGACCAGGTGGCCGGTTTCGGCGGCGGTGATGGCCAGTTCGATGGTCTCGAGGTCGCGCATCTCGCCGACCAGGATGATGTCAGGGTCCTCACGCAGTGAGGCCTTGAGGGCATTGGCAAACGATTTGGTGTGCCGTCCGACTTCACGCTGGTTGATCAGGCTCTTCTGACTGACATGGACGAATTCGACCGGGTCTTCGACCGTCAGGATGTGCTCCTTGCGGTTGCGATTGATGTAGTCGATCAGCGCCGCCAGGGTGGTCGACTTGCCACTCCCCGTGGGCCCGGTGACCAGGATCAGCCCCTTTTTGTACTGAGTGAGCTTGAGCAGGGTGTCGGGGAGGCCGAGCTGTTCCACGGTCAGGATTTCAGAGGGGATAATGCGGAACACGGCGCTGACGCCGAGGCGGCCGACGAAGATGTTGGCACGAAAGCGTGCCTTGAGGGCCGGTACTTCGTAGGCAAAATCGAGATCGAGGGTGTTTTCGAACTTGGATCGCTGCCCCTCGTTCATGATTTCGTAAACCAGGCCCTTGATCTGGTCGTGACTGAGTCGCTGCTGCATGACCGGGGTCAACTCTCCGGAGATGCGGATCAGGGGGGGGTTCTGTGGCGAGAGGTGCAGGTCGGAGCCCCCGTTCTCGCTGAGCATCTTGAAGAGACCGTCGATTTTCGCCATGGCGGCATGCCTCCGTGTAGTGGTATGGTGACAAATCCCTGAGCGATTATGCAGGGAGCGTGCCGCATGGTCCTCTGGGCGCAGGCCCGGAGAGACCCTCCTCAAAGGAGGGGCAGGGGGCTCGCGTGGCCAAAAGCTTGCCGCGTCGGCGCCAAGATTAAGTCACGCCGAGACAAGGTTGCCAGCTAGGGTAGCATAGGCTTAAACGAGACGAACAGGGGGTGTGCGTGAACGATCCAGTGGGGAGTTTCGAGCGCGGCGACGCGCTATTGATCATCGATGTGCAGGTCGACTTTTGTCCGGGAGGACGGCTGCCGATCCCCGAAGGGGACCTGATCGTACCGTATATCAACCGATGCATCGATCAGGCGGTAAAAGACGGAATCCCGGTGGTCCTGACCCGTGACTGGCACCCCCGTGAGCATCCCAGCTTTCTCGACCAGGGCGGGGACTGGCCCCCGCACTGTGTCCAGGACTCCCGCGGAGCGACCTTTCACCCGGATCTCAAGGTCCCGGAAAGTGCGATCATCGCCAGCAAGGGGACGCGATTCGACCAAGACCAGCTCAATGCCTTCGACCAGACCGGCCTGGAGGTCCTGCTCAAGAAGCTCGATGTCAAACGTCTGTGGGTGGCCGGGCTGGCGCTGGATGTATGCGTGGTCCTGGGGGTCGAGGGGGCCCGGGAGCTCGGCTTCGAGGTGGATGTTCTGTTGCCTGGGTGTCGACCCGTTACGGACGCAGGGGGGGAAGAGGCAGTTGCACGCATGCTCCTTGCGGGAGCGCGCGTGCACCGGTGATTTGTGGCTGTCGTCTCAGGGGGATCAAACGTCGGCCCTGATGAAGACGCGCGTTTCGTTGCAGCTCGGGCAGTTCCGGGGCTTGCAGCGGCCTTCCTTTTCGAATCCGCACTTCTGGCATTTCCACTGGGCCATCCTGAGGCCCTCCTTTCGATAATTAATCACTAATACGGTAATCTATTATCGCCATATTAAGTCTCCTGTCAAGCCGGCTTCTCAGGACGAGGTCTCCTCCGTGGAGAAGAAGGCTCCGACGTCGTGGAGGACAGCCGCGAGCGGTGCGCGCAGTTGCCGGGCGGGGGGGAGAGAGCGCAGGAACAGGCGGCCGTAACCCCGTGTCACCACGCGGCTGTCGAGCATCAGCACGACCCCGCGGTCGGTGCGATGGCGGATCAGGCGTCCGAAACCCTGCTTGAACTTCAGAACCGCCTGGGGGAGGGCGTAGTCCATGAACGGATCGCCTCCATGGGCCTCGATGGCCTCGGCCCGCGCCTCGAGGATCGGTTCGGTGGGGACCTTGAACGGCAGGCGGCAGATGATGACCTGCTCGAGCGCCCGGCCCGGCACGTCAACCCCTTCCCAGAAAGAGTCGGTGGCGAACAGCACGCTGGTCGTGTCGGCGGCGAAGCGCTGCAACAGACGGTGGCGATTCTCGCTCCCCTGGCGCAGGCAGGTATAGCCACGGGCCTCGAGGACCGGTGCGAGCTCGGCATACAGCCTGAGTAACAGGCTGTATGCGGTAAAGAGCACGAACGTTCGACCATCGGCGGCCAGCACAGCCTGTTCGATGGCGGCGCGGGCCGCTTCGGGAAACCCGGGACTCCCCGGGGGGGGGAGGTCGACCGGGAGGCCGAGCAGCGCCTGGCGGGGGTAGTCGAAGGGGGAGGCGAGCTGCAGGGTCGCAAGCCGTGTCGGCGCGACGCGGTCGAGACCGGTGCGCTGGGCGAAATAGTCGAAGCGGTTGTCAACGGTCAGAGTGGCGCTGGTCATCACCACGGTGCGCATCCGCTCGAACAGCGTCCGGCGGAGCTGCTCGGCGACATCGACGGGGGCGCTGCACAGACGCACGATCATTCCCGGCGAGCGGCCAACCCGGCCGCGAACGATTTCCAGCCAGCTGCAGACTCCCTCGTTCGGGGTACAGAAAAATGCGATGTCATCGGAGAGCGTACCGATGCGTTGACCCAGTCCGGCAAGGTCATCGATCTGCGCCGTCAGCTTGTCGGCGAACGGCTCAGGAATTTGCCGGGCACTGCGTACCAGCCCGTTCAACCGCTGTTCCAGAGCGGCCGTCTCCCGTGCGAGATCCCGCAGCGGCCCGAGTGCTTCTTGCCAGCGCGGGTCGCTGCAGAACGGTGGCATGAGGCGCTGGCGGATCTCCTCGCGCTCCGGCAGTGCTCTGCCGAGGACCTGCAGCGCGCTGGATCCGGTCGCTTCGAGCACTGCCGTACTACGAGAAAGCAGCTGCCGGGCGAGGTGGGTGAGTTCCTCGACCTGCGCATGAAGCTGGCGATAGCGCTCGTCCTCGTGGTCAGGGAGTTCGCGCCCGAGGGCCGTCAGCAGGCGCGGCAGCGCACCCCGGTCGGGTTTGCGGGGGTGGCGAAGGCGATGGAGGGTGCGGGCAAAGGCGAAACGGGTGGTCTGGGCGGAAAAGAAGCGGGTCGCCACCTCTTCCAGGTGGTGCGCCTCGTCGATGACCAGACACGAAAACGGGGGGAGCACGGCAACCGCCGAGTAGTTGTCGGTCTGCTGTCGCAGCGCCAGGTCGGCCAGCAGCAGCGAATGGTTGACCACCAGCACGTCGGCCCGTGAGGCGAGCCTGCGGGCACGGTGAAAGAAACAGTCGCTGTAATGGGGACAGCGGACCCGCGAGCATTGGTCGACTTCGCAGCAGACCTCCTCCCAGACCGCTTCGCGGGGGATGAAGCTCAGCTCGTCCCGGGATCCGTGTGGGCTGGTATCGGCCCAGGCGAGGATGGACTGCAGCTCCTGCTCCTGCTCATCGACGAACAGTCCCGGTTCGTTGCGGACCTGCAGCGCGCGTCTACGGCACAGGTAGTTGCCGCGGCCTTTGACCAGCACGGCGCGAAAATCGAGCTTGCCGGATTGCTGCAGGAAAGGGATATCCTTGCGCAGCAGCTGCTCCTGGAGGTTGATGGTGTTGGTGGAGATAACAACCCGTTCCTCGTTGCGCAGCGCCCAGAGAGCCGCTGGAACCAGGTAGGCCAGACTCTTGCCGGTTCCGGTACCGGCCTCGATCACGGTCAGTTGTTCGTGGTTGAAGGCGTTGGCGACGGTAGCCGCCATCGCAAGCTGCTCCTGCCGTTGCTCGTAACCGGGGAGTGCCCGGGAAAGAATTCCGTCGGCTCTCAGGTAACCGTCTATCTCGTCATGGTCGAGGGAGATGCGGGGGCGCGGCGCAAACGGTTCGACCACCCGATAGAGGTTGTCCACAGGGTTGTCCACAATGTAGAAGGCGACGCCCTGGGCGCCTAGACGTGCGGCAATTTCGAGATCCGCGGAGGAGGGCTCGAGGTTGCCCGACGGGTGGTTGTGGATAACGATGTCGCCGTAGTGACACCCCTGCAGGATGGCTGGAACGGCCTGCTGGTTGCCGCGTGCGAGGACCTCAAAGCTGCAGACGCGCAGCTCCGAGTCGGTCTGGGCACGAAAAAAAACTTCACGCCCATCGGCCGCCGCGATTTCATCGGCCATCAGCTTGCGGACAGGGGGTAAGATAGAACTTTCCAAGGGGTCCTCCGCGTGGGATTATAGAGCGCCCGCTGCCGGCGGGGAAGCCCCTCCTTCTCCGAAGTCCGAAAGGGTCTACGACGGTAACGTTTGCCGTTTCAATTTTTTTCATGTATTCTGGTAACTTGCGACTCAAGAAGTGGCTAACGGATGAAGTGCCGATGACGATTACGATCCTGTTCCAGATACTTCCCTGGCTCAATCGCACCCTGTGGGTCCTGACCGGGTTGCTGTGTGGCGTTCTCGCCGCGCACTCGCTCTCGCTCGTACTGGGTTCTCCCGGGGGGCAGGTCCCGGTTGCGGAACAGCAGAGTGCCACTACCCATCGGGACCGGGAGCTGCTGAGCGATTACAGCGTCATTCTGGAACGCAACCTCTTCGGGGTGGCGCCGGGGACCTTGAGCGACAGCCCGCCGGAGGACCTTGGCGCGTCCGCGGCGCCGGCTGCGGCGACGGGCGTCGGCGATGTCACCCTGTTCGGGACGGTTGCGGGAGGGGCGTCGCCGCTGGCCTTGCTCCGCACCGGCGGCGAGCTGCTGCTGGTCCACCTCGGCGAGGAGCTCCCCGGCGGGCGCACGCTGGTCGAGGTCCGCCGCAGCGAGGTCGTCCTTCGGTTTCGGGATGGTCGGGAAGGGATCGTTCCGCTCCAGGAAGGGATTTCAACACCCGTCGCGTCGGCACGTCCGTCCCGGGGGGCGGAGGCCGGCGACGGCCAGGCCTTTGAGGTCGAGAGTCTCGGCGACAATCGCTGGCGAATTCCCCGAGAGGAAGCCGAACGGGCGCGGAGCAACCTGAATGCCCTGCTCAAAACCGCCCGCATGACGCCCAACATTGTCGAGGGCCGGACGGAGGGATTTCAGGTCGTCACCGTCCAGCCCCGTTCGCTGCTGGCGCAGATGGGCATCCGTCCCCGCGATGTGCTGATGCAGATCAACGGGGTCGAGCTCGACAGCCCGGAAAAGGCGTTGCAGATCTTCTACCAGTTGCGTGAAGCGCGAACCCTGTCGTTGTCGCTGATGCGCAACGGACAGCCGCTCACGTTTGATTATGTCGTGGAGTAACGTCCCGCCGAAGCCGGACGTCACAGGGAGGATCGGGTCATGGCCCGTTGGATGAGACTGGCGTTTATCGTACTCGCATTGGCCGTCATCTGCGCGGCACCACTGCAGGCGCAGAATCCTGTCGAAGGCGCTACCGCTGAGGACGGCATTTCGCTCGATTTCAAGGACGTCGAACTGGCCGACCTGATCCGGGTCGTCAGCGAGATGACCGGGCGGAATTTCCTTTTCGACGAAACCCTCAAGGGGAAGGTCACGATCATATCGCCGCGGCCGATGTCGAAGGACGAGGCCTACCGGGTCTTTCTCTCGGTGCTCAACGTCAAGGGCTTCACGGTCGTCCCTTCCGGAAGTGTCAACAAGATCGTCGCCCTGCGCGAGGCCAAGGAGAGCAACCTTCCGACCCAGGTTCGGCGCGGTATTGCCGGCGAGCAGTACGTGACCCGGCTGATCCCCCTGCAGCACGTCGATGCGGCCACCGTGGCGAGCAAGGTCCTCGAGCCGCTGATCCCCAAGACCAGCCAGGTGGTGGCCTATGCGCCGAGCAACACGCTGATCATTACCGACAGCGCGGCCAACATCGAGCGGCTCTACCGCATCATCCGCGAGCTTGACGTCGCGACCTCCTCGCTGTCCGTCGAGGTGATCCACCTCGACTACGCCTCGGCCAGCGAGGTGGCCAAGATCTGCAGCCAGTTCCTCTCCCAGAGCGGCGGGTCGGCGGCGCGGCGCGTACGGGGCAATGTCCAGAGCGCCGAAACGACCCAGAGCCAGATCATCGCCTACGTGAGGACCAACGCCCTGGTGGTGCTAGCGACCGCCGAGGACCTCGCGACGGTCCGCCTGCTGGTCGAGCAGCTCGACCAGCGCCCCGAAAAAGACCAGTCGAGCATGCACGTCTACTATCTCGAGAACGCCGACGCCGAGGAGCTGGCCAAGACGCTCAACGAGATCGTCACCGGCGTCAAGCGGACCCCGGCCAATGCATCGCCGGGCGCCCAGCAGGCCAAGGAGACCCTCGGGGCGGTGACGATTACCGCCGACAAGCCGACCAACGCCCTGGTGATCAACGCGACCCCGGAAGAGTACGAGGTGCTGCGCGACATCATTCGGCAGCTCGACATCCGCCGCAAGCAGGTATTCGTCGAGGCGCTGATCCTCGAACTCTCGATGGACGTCACCAGCGAGCTCGGGATGTCGCTGCAGGGGGCCGGGTCGTACGAAGGGGACGGGGTGATCTTCGGGACCAGCAACCTCAATACCGCAGCGCTTTCTAAAAACATAAGCCTAGGGTCTTTGGCTCCCAGCGATGGGAGCAGCGTCCCCAATCTGCTGACCCAGTCGATCGAGGGGATCCTGGTCGGAGGGCT
>QKBP01000076.1 GCA_003246035.1 Desulfuromonadaceae bacterium
CTCGAGGCCTCGGGTTCCTGACCTACCGTAGGCTATGGGTAGGTCGCCGCACTCCAGTCGAGTGGACCGGAACTCCATTCGAACGTTCCGTCGCTATCGCAGTCGGCGTCGATTTCGAAGGTCGCTTCCGTCAGCGCGACCAGCCTTGCCCGGGTCAGATCCGAACCGGCGACCCCCAACTCTCCGGATGCTGGGCCGGAAGCACCTGCATAAACGTTAAATACCAGCGCCGTGCTGGCCTCGACGAATCCGTAATCGGGATGGTAGTAGCGTCCGTCGATGCTCAACTGGACATGGTCGAAATACCAGTACATGGCGACGCTGTAGTTCTCCACCTTGTAGACCTTGCCCGTGCCATTGTCGCGAACCCGGTAATTCATGGTGTAGCTTTCGTAATCGTACGTCATGACTCCGGTGGCGGACCCGCTCATCGAGATGCTCCAGTCGAGCGTAGAAGCAGTATACAGGCCGAAGCTCATCGTAATCGGGTCGAAATCGCCGGTGTACAGGTTCATTGCCCCGGAAAACGACACGACACCCGACTCGGTCACACCGTCGTTGCAGAATCCGCTGTAGGTCATCGTTCCGGAAAACGCCCCGTTATCACTGTTGATGCTGATGGTGATCTTCAGGCTCCCCCCGCAATTGCCGTACTCAACCGTTTCGTCGTTGTAGACAACGGACACGTTCGGCGTCGCCTCAACGTGGGACTGAATGTTTGCGAACATCGTCTGCATCTGGTTGAACGCCAAGGCGGCGTCCGTTACCAGAGGACCCGCTGCCGTCGTGCTGCTGCCGGTGGCCGCAGCCGGGCTCACCCGTTGGCCGCTCGGGCCCCCCATGAACGAACCGACCGCGAACTCTGTGACGTTGCCCTCCGCGAGTGTCGCCATGGTGGTCGCACCCGTGTACTGGACTTCCGACGCTCCGCCCCCACCTCCGCCCCCGCCTCCACAAGCCGAGAAGATCAGGAGCCACACGGCGGCAAAAATGACGACACCGTGACGCCCGATTCTCCAAAGTGCCGTATAGGTGCTCATACCTCTCTCCTCTTTCCCCCGTGGTTTCATCGTCGCCCTCCTTACGAGCACAACTCCCCCGAGCAGAGAAGATAGCACTTCCAACAACTTGATCAGCCCGACTGGCCGGGAGCAAAGTTCCCGCTACATTTCTTCCCGGCATGGCCACACATGGCGCTCACATTGTTGAGCTTTTCTATTAACAATTTAGCATCAAATCATGAGAGCTCAATCATGGTCGTAGCTCAACATGGCCATCAGGACTCCTGAGACATTGACTCCGATTCTTCACAGAATTCACCCCGTAATCTGTAATGAAACATCTTAATAAAGCCCTCCTTCGTCATCATGAGATCACGCCTGGGCCTTTCGGCCTGCCGCCTTGACAAGCCCCTGCCGGGGGATAAGGTAGGTGTAGACAGAGATGAATGCGTAGCAAGCCGTGCGAGCCAAACTCTCCGTGAGGAGAAGACGGAAAGCGGCGGATCTTCCACCCGATATAGAAGATGGCCGAGCTGCCAGGGGATTCAGGGTCCCGACGGCAGTTCGGCTTTTTGCGTTTTCGGAGGGAAGATGTGACGTGTTCGTCAAGGCTCTCAAACCGGCAGATCTTGCGGACGGAGGAGGTGTCGGGCATCTCTCCTGTTCGCTGACAACCAGGGAGGACAGAAGGGAGAGAGAACATGAAGAGGAACATCGTCGTAACCCTGGTCGGGGCACTGCTGGTCGTACTCTTCTGCAGTATCGCCGCGGCCAAGAACAGGGATAAACTGGCGTTTACAGAATCGTTTCCGCTGACCGAGTGCAGCTTCTCGGCTGTCGGCGGCAACGCCTACTTTCCGCTCGTAGCGAATCGCCAGCTCTACTACAACAACCAGGAGTGCGTGGATGCGGGAGAGTGTGACGCCCTCGTCGAGCTGACCATTACCGTGCTCGACGAGACACAGCCCATAAGTTTTGAAGCTGACGGTGAGCTGCTGAACGTCACGACCCGTATCGTCCAGGAGGTGGAGCTGGAAAACGGCGAACTGACGGAGATCTCGCGCAACTTCTTTGCAGAATGCACAGGCGACGGAGACGTCTACTACTTCGGCGAGGACGTGGACATCTTCCAGGCGGACGGCAGCATCAGCCATGACGGGGCCTGGAGGGCCGGAGAAAACAGCGCGTTACCTGGGATCATCATGCCGGGTGGGGCGCCGCTGGTCGGCTCCCGCTACTACCAGGAGATCGCTCCGGACGTGGCGCTCGACCGCGCCGAGCATCTCGCCGTCGACCTGGAGATCGAAGTTCCGGCAGGGATCTTCACAGGTTGTCTCGAGACCCTCGAGGACACCCCGCTGGAGCACAAGTCGGAATCGTCCAAGGTCTACTGCCGGGGTGTCGGTCTGGTGATCGACGACGAACTGGTGCTGGTCGAGATCGTCAACGAATGAACCCCGTATCTTCACACGTTCCGAACGAACGAGAGCGACCCGACTGAGGGTCGTTCTCAACAACGGGGACAGCCTTGCAATCCAGACCTTTTCCACGCGTAGCCCGATGAACGTCAAAGAGCGACCCCGCAGGGTCGCTCTTCGTTCAGATACGCGACAGTTCTTCATGTCGTTTCGAGACATTTACGCCAACCTCATTTAAGGCTGAGGAAAATTTAGCACAAACCTCTCCTAAAACTCACTTTTCCTCCGGCGGCTTGGGGTGCTCGTCCACAGGCGGGGAGTCGTCAACTTCCTCGACAGTCTCCGGCTTCTTCCCCTCGCCGTTCGCGGCCACGATTTCCTCCTCCTGACGCAGAACCTCCTCGCGGTCGAGGCCGATATCCTGATGGGAGTAGACCCAGAGGATGTTTCCGAGCCCCTCGAACCCTTCGAACATCTGCTCCCGGCGGTGCACGATCGCCTCCTCGAGGAATCCGAGAAGGATCAGGTCGGCATCCTGCGAACGGTTGCGGATATGGGTGATGCGCGACACGTCGGGGGTTTCGGTGATCAGGTCGATATTGGTGGCGGCGATCGGCAGGCGCCCCCTGGCGATCAGGTCCAGCAGGTTCTTCCGCTCCTGTTCGAGCTGTTCCTCGGGGAAGAGCGCGAAGAGCTTGATCTCGGCGCGACGCCAATCCGGGTGCCCGAGGATGATGTAGCCGAGCAGGATCATCAGTGTGGCGTTCTCGAGGTCGTGGGGGCGCAGCCAGATGTGGATTTCCTGGTAATAGCCGAACCCGCGGTCGGTGCTGCCGAGAATCCCGATATCGAAGCCTGCGGTCGCCATCAGCCGGAAGTTTTCGATGATGTGGTCGAGCGTCTCGGGGGACTTGCGCGAGAACTCGAAGAGGATCAGGTTGTTCTCCTTCCCGGAGATGCCGGGGAGCTGGGCGACGTTGGCCAGCGCGGTGGTGTACGACGGGCTGACGATGGTGTCGACGTAGATGTTGCTGTGGCTTACGTCGGTGAGCCGCACCAGGCGGGCGTGGACTTCCCGCGAGGTCTCGAAGGTGGTGCGGGAGAGGTAGCCGTTGATGTAGTGCACGAACATGCCGAAGCCGAAGCGGTGCGAAATCCAGCGCAGCAGGTTGAAGGCGTCGGGACGCTCGAAGGTCGCCTCGGTGATGCACACCACCGAAGGACGCCAGCGGTCGCGCAGCTCGTAGCGCCGCGACTTCTGCAGAAACACCTGCAGCGAGCGGCTGATCTGGAAGATCGCCCCCTGGAAGATCACCGCCAGACCGCGCTTGTCGGGGTTGGCGTGCACGATGAAGGAATAGAGCAGCGCCATCACGAAGATCGCGACCAGGGCGTAGAAGGTGCTCATCTTGAACATCAGGTAGCCGCAGGCGAGCGCCCCGAACAGCGAGATGTACCAACGCGAACGGAACAGCGGCCGGTAGGAGGGGTCGGCGGCAAAGTGCTCGAGGAAGGAGATCATGCAGATCGAGCCGTAGGTCACCATGAAAAACATCGAGATGACCTGGGCCACGAAGTTGACGTCGCCGAGCAGGACGAAGGTGATCGCCAGGACGAAGACCACCATCGAGGCGTTGCCCGGCTCGTGGCTCGGACCCGTCCCCCTGGCCAGCCAGGTGTTGAGGTTGCCGACAGGGATCACCCCGTCGGCGGCGAGGGCCTGGAGGGTGCGCGGCGCCACCAGGGCCGAACCGAGGGCCGAGGAGAGGGTCGCGCAGGCGAGCCCGAGGGGGATGATCGGCCCCCACAGGGCGATCTTCGACATGATCAGCTGGTCGGCCGCGAGATCGGCGGGAGAGGCCGACACGGCCAGCTTGTAGGCGATGGCGATGTAGATCAGCATCCCGACCAGGGTGGCGGAGAGGGTGCCGAGGGGGATCGAGCGCTTCGGGTCGCGCAGGTCGCCGGAGAGGCCGACGCCGGCGGTCATCCCGGTGAAGGCCGGGAAGCAGATGGCGAACACCAGGAAGAAGCCGTCGGGGCTGCGCAGCGTGTGCGTCAGGACCTCGAACCCCGGGCGCGCGGCGTAGCCGGTATCCCCGAGGAAGAACATCGCGATCGACAGGAACAGGAAGAAGACCACCACGTACAGCAGCTTCATGCCGATATCGGCCCCCTTGCGGATCACGACCAGGGCGAGGATCAGCACGGCCGGCAGGCTGACCAGGCGCGGGTCGGAGAGCTGCAGTTTGTAGGTCGCGTTGAGAAACGCCATCACCGGGCGGAACGCCTCGGCGAAGGCGATGATGTAGAAGGCGACGCTGATCGCCTGGGAGAAGAACAGCGAGATGCCGATGGTCGCCCCGGGGATGATGCCGAAGGAGCGGGACATGATGTAGTATTCCCCGCCCCCCTCGACCTTCTGGTTGGTGGCGATCTCCGCCAGGGCCATGGCGGTGGGGATGGTCACCAGGTGGCCGACCAGGATGATCCCGAGGGTTCCGAGGAAGCCGACGTTGGCCACCGCGTAGCCGAAGCGCAGGAACATGATCGCGCCGAGGATGGTGGAGATGGCGGTGAGAAAGACCGGGGCCGTCCCGAAGTGTCCCTTGCGCCTGCCGAGAGTTGCATCCATGCGCGGTCCCCCGTAAATGAAGTCGATGGGTCACAATCCGTGGCAAAGTCTACGTTGCGCTCTGGCCACATGCAAGCAGATCGTGCTATAAACGCCCAGCCTCAGGTCGTGCGCCCGGGGCATCTAAGAACTCCTCCCGTAAAGAGACAAACGACATGAAGCAGCGCGTCCTGTTCCTGTGCACCCACAACTCCTGCCGCTCGCAGATGGCCGAGGGGCTGATCAACCACTTCCTCGGCGATCGTTTCGAAGCCTTCTCCGCCGGTACCGAGTCGACCCGGGTCAAGCCACTGGCCGCCCGGGTCCTCGAAGAGCTCGGCATCGACACCTCGCCGCTCTATTCGAAGACCCTGGAGGTGTTCGATGGGCAGGACTTCGACCACGTCATCACCCTGTGCGGCGACGCCAACGAGAAGTGTCCGCTGTACGTCGGCGGGGCGGAGCGGGTGCATATCGGCTTCGACGACCCTTCACGCCTCCCGGGGAGCGACGAGGAGGTCCTCCCGGAGTACCGCCGGGTGCGCGACGAGCTCCGCACGCGCCTGACCGCCTACCTGACCGGAGGACACCATGGCTGATCACCTCTCCCGCAAGCTCTCGTTCCTCGATCGCTGGCTGACCCTGTGGATCTTCGCCGCCATGCTCCTCGGCGTCGCCCTCGGCTGGCTGGTCCCCGGGGTCGAATCGTTCATCAACCGCTTCCAGGTCGGTACCACCAACATCCCGATCGCCATCGGCCTGATCGTGATGATGTACCCCCCCTTCGCCAAGGTCCGCTACGAGGAGCTGCCGCGGGTTTTCCGCAACACCCGCATCCTCGGCCTGTCGCTGGCCCAGAACTGGCTGATCGGCCCGCTGCTGATGTTCGCCCTGGCGGTGCTCTTTCTCCCCGACAAGCCCGACTACATGGTCGGACTGATCCTGATCGGCCTGGCCCGCTGCATCGCGATGGTGATCGTCTGGAACGAGCTGGCCGAGGGGAGCACCGAGTACGCCGCCGGGCTGGTCGCCTTCAACAGTCTCTTCCAGGTGCTCTGCTACAGCCTCTACGCCTGGGTTTTCATCACCTTCCTGCCGCCGCTGCTCGGCCTGAAGGGGGTGGCGGTCGACATCTCGATCGGCCAGATCGCCGAGAGCGTGTTCATCTACCTCGGCGTCCCGTGCATCGCCGGGGCGCTGACCCGCCTGGTCGGGGTCAAGATCCTGGGGCGCGAGGAATACCACCGGCGCGTGGTGCCGAAGATCGGCCCGCTGACCCTGATCGCCCTGCTCTTCACCATCGTGGTGATGTTCAGCCTCAAGGGGAACCTGATCGTCCAGCTGCCGCTCGACGTGCTGCGCATCGCGGTGCCGCTGCTGATCTACTTCGTGGTGATGTTCCTGATCTCGTTCTGGATGGGGAGGCGCCTCGGCGCCGACTATTCCAGGACCACGACCCTGGCCTTCACCGCCGCCAGCAACAACTTCGAGCTGGCCATCGCCGTGGCGGTGGCGGTCTTCGGGCTGAACTCCGGGGCGGCCTTCGCCGCCGTGATCGGGCCGAGGTGCCGGTGATGATCGCCCTGGTCAACGTCGCCTTCTGGTTCCAGAAGCGCTGGTTCGGTGAGATTCGGGTCTAAACCTGGCCGACTAGATGATCCAGGACAACGGCATCATCCTCGCTTCCCCAACCTTTTCCCCCTGACGTCGCCAAGAACTGAAGGCGCTGATCGACCTCGCCACATGCAGAAAAAGCCCCTGACCCGATGGCGGTACAGGGGCTTTTCGTTCTGAAAATCGGCTAAGTACGATATCCGGAAAGCGGACTCAAATGCTAAAATATAAATAGGCACCAGGCTGTAAACACTGGTAGAGAGCCGAGCAACGGGCCCCCCGGTGCCTCCCCCGAATCCGCCCGGAAAGGAGCAGACCATGACACGATTTCCGTTGACCGAGATGTCGTCCGTGCTCGTCGTCAACATCGACCAGCAGAAACTCCGGGAACTCAGCGTCCGCGGACACAACGCTTTTGAAACAGCCTTCTTGCGGATGAGCCGAGTTGCCGACACGTTCCTCGAGATCGAGGGCGACAAATTGGACCGTTTCGCCGAAGTCTTCGGCAAGGAACTCGAGGAACACGTGCACGAGGTCGTAGGGCACTTCACCCACTAACGCCCCCACCACCCCGGCACATCCATTTCGGGCGTAAAGTCTCCGCCCCGGGCGAACGTCGAATAACAATCATCATGATGCCTATGTGAGTATCCAGGT
>QKBP01000051.1 GCA_003246035.1 Desulfuromonadaceae bacterium
AAAAAAGGCCCACCGCAAGGTGGGCTTTTTTTGTTAATCGATAACCGGCTCGGCAAGTCTCGGCAAAGTCTCCCCCAGCGTGTATTATGTGTTGGAGTTTTTTAATTTGTTGAGGAGGGAGACGTTGTGCACCTGCGCCTGTCGAGTAAAATTACCGCCCTCGCGGGTATCGCCATGGTCATCACCGTGGCTAGCTTTACTTACCTCCTGCTCCATCACCTCAACGACCTCAGCCTGAAGGAGGCGATCAAGGACGCCGATTACATCAGCGAAACGATTATCCGAACCACCTATCACCAGATGCTCGACAACCATTTCGAACGGGTCCATGAGATGATCGTCGAGGTCGGCAACATGGAGGGTATGGAGAGGATCAGGCTTTTTAACAAGCGTGGCGAGGTCAAGAGCTCAACGGTAAACGCCGAAATCGGCATGGCATTTTCTGCCGAACGCGAAGTCTGCACGACCTGTCATGCCCCTGACGGGGCTCCGCTCGTGGGCCCCACCCCTGACGGTCGCTCCAGGGTTGTCTTCTCGCAAGAAGGTCGCAGTTCTCTCCGGCAGATTCGCGGTATTTACAATCAGCCCGCCTGTTTTACGTCTGCCTGCCACTTTCACGCCCCGGATATCAAGGTGCTCGGCGTCCTCGAAGTGCAGATGTCCCTCGACAGCCTGCGCATGGTCACGCTCTCGTTTCGCAATTATCTCGTCTTCTTTATCGTCAGCATGCTGGTCATGCTGGCCATATGTCTTTATGTCGCCACCGATGTCTTTATCAACCGACCAGTTTCCAGACTTCTTGAGCATACCCGTCGCCTAGCCTCGGGCAAGCTCGATGCCCAGATACGCCCCATGGCCGATGACGAAATTGGTGAGCTGGCGCAGTCGTTCAATGTCATGACGCGCAGCCTGAACCGGACTCGCGGGGAGCTATTGCAGCTGACAGAGGGGCTTGAGGCCAAAGTCGACGAACGAACACGCAAACTCGAGGAGATGCAGCAAAAGCTTGTCCATTCTGAAAAGCTCGCCTCTCTTGGCGAACTGGTCGCCGGGATCGCGCACGAAATCAATAACCCGCTCACCGGGATCATGGTCTTCACCTCCATGACCATCGAGAGGCCGGGGCTTCCGTCCGACATCTGTCAGGATCTCAAAACCGTCCTGGGGGAGACTCAGCGCTGTGCCGACATCGTCAAACGTCTGTTGGAATTTTCCAGAGAGAAACCACCCACCAAGGAGGCGGTCGATATCAACCAGCTGATCGAGTCGACCTTCGGATTTCTGGAGCGGCAAGTGTCATTCCACAATATCCGCATCGTGAAGGACTATAGCCAGGATTTATGCGCTATCCAGGCAGATCCGGTGCAGCTCAAGCAGGTGGTCATGAACATGCTGGTCAATGCGGCCCAAGCCATGGAAAGGGGTGGGGGGGTGTGGGTAACGACTCGGCCGACGCGTGACCGTGGCGTTGAAGTCGAGATCCGCGATTCCGGGTGCGGGATTGCTGACGAGCAGCTGAAAAATATCTTCGACCCTTTTTTTACCACCAAGAAGCAGGGGACAGGGCTCGGCCTCTCTGTCTCTTACGGGATCGTCCAGAATCACGGGGGGTACATCGATGTAACCAGTCAGGTCGGGGCGGGGACAACCTTCGTGATTTTTCTGCCGCACGATCATGCGGATCACGAAAGTTGAATTTAGCTTCAACTGTTGCGGTCATTGCGGCTGAGCCCTTGTTTTTTGAGCAGGGTCTGAAAATTGGGGCGTTGCATGCCGACTTCTTCAGCGGCACGCGTAATGTTCCAGTCGTTGCGCCTGAGAGCACTGAGCAGAAAAGCGCGTTCGATCGGGTTGACGGCCAGCTCCTTGAGATGTTTTTTGCGTTCCTTCAACTCCTCGAAGGTTCTCGGGATGATTGCCAGGGGGTTGGTATCGTGATGGGTATCCGGACTCAGTTCAAGGTCAGCGCAGTTGATGGTTTCCCCTTCGGCGAGGACCACGGCCCTTTCGATGAGGTTTTCCAACTCACGGACATTCCCGGGGAAGTCATGCTGAATCAGGAGGTCCATGGCTGCCGGTTCAATTCCCCTGATATCCTTGCTGAATTCTTTTGAGAATTCCCTTATGAAATGCCCACACAGCGCCTCGAGGTCATCTCTGCGTTCTCGTAGCGGTGGCATGCCGACCGGGATGATGTTTAGGCGGAAGAACAAATCTTCCCGGAACTCGCCGGATTCAACCATTTCCTTCAGGTCGCGGTTCGTCGCGGCGATCAGGCGGATGTCGACAGGGAGGGGACGGGTGCCGCCGATCGGCGTGATCTCTCTTTCCTGTAGGGCCCTGAGCAGTTTGGCCTGGGTCCGCAGGCTCAGGTTGGAGACTTCGTCTAGGAGCAGGGTCCCCTGATCGGCCACCTTGAACAGTCCCGTCTTGGACTGGAACGCTCCTGTAAATGATCCCTTGACGTGTCCGAACAGCTCGCTTTCGAGCAGGTTCTCGGAGAGGGCGGTACAGTCCACCGCAACGAAAGGTTGTTCTCTCCGCGGGCTGTTGTTGTGAATGGCTTTGGCGACGAGCTCTTTACCTGTTCCGCTTTCCCCGGTAATCAGCACCGTACTGTCCGTCTGTGCCACCTGCAAGATCCGCCGGTAAACTTTCTGCATTTCGCGGCTTTCGCCGATGAAATGTTCAAAGCCATGATGGTCGCGCAACTCCTTCTTGAGGTAGATGTCGTCCAACATAACAGTCTTCTGCTCAAAGGCTCGCCTGACGACCTGGAGGATGTTCTCCGGTGTGAACGGCTTGGTAATGTAGTCCGCTGCACCATGCTTCATCGCGTCGACAGCCGTATCGACCGTCGAATAGCCTGTAATCATAACCACCGGGATTTCCGGCTGAACAATGTGAATACTTTTGAGTACGTCAATACCGCTCATGCCTGGCATCTTCAGGTCGGTAATGATCAGGTCGACGGATCTGTTTTGAACCGTATCCATCGCCGCGCATCCGCTGGAGCAGAGCTCCGTGACGTAACCCTCCGATTCCAGAATGCGTTTCAGCCCTTCCCGGATGACCTGTTCGTCATCGATGACCAGTATTCTCGCCTTCTTCATTTAGCCCCCGGTGTCCCTGGAAGTAGGGTTATATAAAAAATTTCTAATATAGACGAGTGTACTTGGCAACCCGTTTACATGCATTTCCGGTAAATAATATTTACGTCGTATGAAAAAAAATACAGTTGAAGCAAGACGCGTAACACGCCGTATATACACATGTAATGGCCATTTGTTCGTACGTTATATCCAAATATGGATATTTGAAAACGTATAGTTGCACCATACATTTCCTCCCTTTCAACCCTGCGGTCAAATTCTCGAATCCCCTCGAATAGTCACGAAAATCAAATACATACACATTTAATAAAAAAATTCACACAATTGGTATGTGCGCTGCAAGTTAGAAGGGCAAACACCAGCCGCTGCTACCGCAGCCAAGGAGGATGCCATGAAAGGAACAACGACAGCCGTGACAATGTTGATGCCACTGGTCCTGTGTACGACAGCCTTGGCGGCAAACGGAGCTGAATCGGAGGGGCTGAGTCTGCTGACCCTTCTCTTTATCGGCTTCTTTGCGCTGATCGTCGTGATGCAACTGATCCCCGGACTGAGCCTGCTGGTTTCAATGCTGGCCGGGATCTTTTCGTCCGGGGAGGAGAAGGCCGAGAAAGCCACGACGTCTCTTGGCAAAGACTGATCTCGCAGTCGCTAATCCAGATGCAGAGAGGTGTGGTCATGCTTGGATTGTTGATCGCTGACGGAGACCCCGATTCCCGACTTAGATTCTCCCAGATGTTTATCGATGCAGGGTACAACGTGACGGTATCGCAGTCCGCTGCCGATGCCCTGTACGGCATCCTTAAAAATACCGCCCAGGTTGTCCTGCTCAGCAAGGAATTCGACGAGCTTCCTGCCGGTGAATTCATTCCACTGCTTAAACAGTGCAACCGTGACCTGACCATCATCCTGGTTGCCGACGAAATGTCGCTCCCGCTGACGCGCAAGGCACGCCGCGAGGGGATCTTCTACCACGCCCTCAAACCCTGCAATGCAGATGACGTGGAAGAGATCCGGCAAGTCGTCCAGTGCGCCTTCGACAGTCTGCAGGGGAAGCCCTGCCTGATCAGGGTCTCCATGAACCATGTGGATAAACGTCCCACACATTAAAGAAAGGATGACGCCATGAAAACCATGTCCTGTTTCACAATCTCGATGCTGCTTGTCTCACTCGCAACGAATGCCTGGGCAGCAACCATTGACACCTCGCAAACCTATACCAGCGGTGTCCTCGTCCTGCTCTTCGTCGGTTTCTGCGCACTGATCGTGGTGGTCCAGCTCATTCCGGCCCTGGTCATGCTGTATGGCTGGATCAAAGGGCTGCTGACTCCTGCAAAACTGGAGGCCAAAAGTTATCACCGTCAGTGAATCCATCCACCCCGGAAACGGAATGTACAAGGAGGAGACCATGTTTACTTCGTTCATCAATGCCATCGGTGAATTTAACCAGGTCAACACGATCGTGGACTTCTACACCTATATCAAGGGAGTTGAATACCTCATCTGTGTAGCTTTTTTCGTCGGGTTCCCACTGTTCTACAAGTACATCCATGACCGCTCCGGCCAACAAGTCGACTAGCTGCGGTATTTCGAATCAACCCGTAAGGAGAGATAGCCGATGCGAGGAACGTATATGCACCGTCAATGGCAAGCCGCTGTTCCGCTTCTGTTGCTCATGGCCATGGTTTCATTTCCGGCTGGACTGCAGGCGGTCGAACCGCCCGATGCAATCGTCCTGAACAACCCTGGGGACTATTTCGGCAATGTGACCTTTGATCACCTGCTCCATCAGGAGGTCGGGGCGTGCTTCGACTGTCATCATCACACCATGGGGGGGGGGACCGAAGATCCGAACTGTGAGGAATGCCACAGTGACAGTCCCGCGTCAGCAGCAACGGCATGCCGGGACTGTCATGAAGAGCAGCCGTACTCTGCATCCGTTCTTCAGAACCTGGCCGGCGAAAGATTTCGTTACCATCAGGACAAGCCAGGACTCAAAGGGGCTGTGCACCGCAATTGCCTCGGGTGTCACGCGGACATGGATGGACCGGTCGGCTGCCAGGACTGTCATGAACGAACCGAACGCGGGGACGCGTTTTATGCCGGAACGCTCGGTGACCAATGAACCCGCATGTCGACGAGACATGCTCAAGAGGAGGCCATCATCATGAGTAACATCAGCCGGAGACGATTCCTGTCGGCTAGCCTGGCTGGGGGGGCGGCGTTAACCCTCGGAACGGGGAAAAAAGCCGCAGCCGCTGCCCGTCTGGAGGGTTATCCCGACGGCATGGGGGTCCTGGTCGATCTGACCCGCTGCGTCGGTTGCCGCAGCTGCGAGGCCGCATGCAACAGGGAGCAGGGGCTCCCCAAGCCGGAAGTCCCGTTTGACGATATGTCCGTGTTCGACCAGACGTTTCATCATGGGACGCAGAAACGTCGCACCGATGAAAATTGTTACACGGTTGTCAACCGGTACGATCAGGCCGATGGGGGTAAACCGGTCTATCGCAAGATCCAGTGCAATCACTGCAATGAGCCCGCCTGCCTGACATCCTGTTTTGTTAACGCCTATACCAAGACCAAGGAGGGGGCGGTTGTTTACAACTCGAAGGTCTGCGTCGGGTGCAGAAACTGCATGGTCGCGTGTCCGTTCAATGTTCCGGCCTATTCCTACTCGAGCGTGCTTAACCCGATGGTCAAGAAATGCATTTTCTGCCACGAGACACGTCTGAAAAATGGCTTGCCTCCGGCATGCGTGGAGATCTGCCCGCAGGAGGCTCTGACCTTCGGCAAGCGTAACGACCTGCTGAAGATGGCTCATCAGCGGATCAAGTCCCGTCCCGGTGTCTACGTGGACCACGTTTACGGCGAAGAGGAAGTCGGAGGGACCGGATGGCTCTACCTCTCCTCTGTCTCCTTCGACAAGGTCGGTTTCGACACCACCCTGCAGAAAGAGCCGATCATCAACAACGTCAAGGATTTTCTCAGCACCGTACCGATGGTTCTGGCGGTCTGGCCGGCGATGTTTACGGGCTTCCATCTCCTGGCCACCCGCGGAAAGAAGCACGAGGACCATGACGATGCGCATGCCGAGCAGGAGGAGACGGAATCATGAAAACTCTCGTTGTCCATGGAGTCAAGCCGGTCGATTCGTTCATCGATCCGGATCGGCGAAAAAAGTGGAGCCTGATGGAGAAGCTGTTTCTCGGCCTGACGCCGGGTCAGTATTTGAACCAGGCGTTTCGTAACAAGTTCAACTGGGTGCTCGGTTTGATCCTCGCGATCGGCATCCCCCTGATCATCTACCGGTTCCTGTTCGGTCTGGGGTCCGTCACCCACAGTTCCAACGATTACCCCTGGGGGCTGTTCCTAGGTTTCGGGCTGTTCTGCATGGTCCCGCTCTCTGCTTCCGGGTTTATGCTCGGGACGACCGTAGAGATTTTCGGACGCCACGACTTTGCACCGATCGAGCGTCTGGCCATGCTCAACGGTCTTCTCGGGTATTTCTTTGCGGTGATCTACCTGATGGTCGATCTCGGCCAGCCGTGGCGTCTCCCCTATCCGATGGTGGTCTCCTTCGGCCCAGCCGCCGTGCTCTTCCTGGTCGGCTGGCATGTCGCGACCTACCTGTCGGTGCAGGTCGCAGAAGTGTCAGTCTCGTTTTTCGAGTGGATGAATTGGCCGAACGGCAAGGCGTTCATCCGTCGCATCACCATCGGATTGACGGTAGCCGGGATCATTCTCTCCACTCTCCACCAGGGAGCACTGGGTGCGCTGTTTACCTACGCGCCCGGGAAGGTCCATCCGCTCTGGTATTCGGCCTCCTTTCAATGGGTTCACTTCTTCTGCTCCTCGATCCCTGGCGGGCTGTGCATGGTCATCGCCGTGAGCACGATCGTGCGCAAGACCATGGCCTGGCGATGCGACGAGCGTTTTCTGGTGAATCTCGATCGCATCACCATCGCCCTTGCCAAGGGGGCGAGCATGGCCCTGGTTACCTACCTGGTGATCAAGCTGATCGGCGTGGCCCATGATAACGAATGGGCCTACCTGGCGACCGGCTGGGGGAAATGGTTTCTGTTCGAACTCGGCGCCGGGGTCATACTCCCCCTGGTGCTGCTGATGAGCGCTGTCCGTCACGGCAATGTCGCCATGGCACGGGGCGGAGCGTTTATGGTCATCTTCGGAGTGGTGCTCAACCGCTTGAACACGTCCCTAATTACCTTCAACTGGAATCTCTATCAGGAGATACCCCACTGGCGCGAAGTGCTGATATCTCTGACGATTTTCGCCCTCTACATTATCGTCTACCGGGGGATTCTCTATCGTCTGCCGATCCTGTACAGCTGGAAAACGGTCCCGGAAACGGCCCCGGAGTCGGTGCCGGAAACCGAGAGGGTCTTCTCCCCGGGGCGTCGCTCCGAGCCTTCGCCGTCAGCGATGTACCGTAGCAGGGATTGATGTTGTCGCGGCGGACCGGGGACCCGGTCCGCCGCGTTCTTGAAGGGCGCTGAAATGGGCAAAACGTCTCTAAAGCCGCAGGAGCCGACGATGAAGAAACTATGCTACCGGGCGATTGTCCCTGTCTCGATTGCCGTGACCGGATTCGTCATTGTCTGCTGTATCTTGCTCTACAGTCAGATTCAGAAGGACATGGTGCGCTTTTCCATTGAGCATGCCGCCCACCTGGCCGACACCATCGTCAAGTCGACCCGTTACGCCATGCTCAGCGATGACAGGGAAATGCTGCGCAACATGGTGGTGAACATCGGCGAACAGCAGGAGGTTGAGCATGTCCGGATCTTCAACAAGAAGGGCCTGATCATGTTCTCCGAGAACCCCGAGGAGCTGCAGAAATTTGTCGACAAGCAGTCGGCCGGGTGTGTCGAGTGCCATGCCGGGCAGGAACCCATGGCGGCGCTCGGCACCATGGAACAGGCGCGTGAATTTCTCGGCCGCAACGGCGAGCGCATGCTGGGGATTACCGCCCCGATTTACAACGAACCCTCGTGCAATACCCAGGCATGTCATCTTCCGCTACGGCAGCAACGTATTCTTGGAACCCTCGATATCGGCTTGTCACAGGACCGCCTGCAGGACAGCCTGGGGCTGCTGCGGACCCGTCTGACCATCTTCAGCGGCATGGTCCTGCTGCTGACGGTCGGCGGCGTCTCGGCGCTGCTACGACGCAGCATCTTTATGCCGCTTTGCGATCTGGCCGACTTTACCGAGCGGGCAATTCATGATACTTCACATGGAGAAGCGCCAACCTTGAGCCGCGAACTATCCCAGATTTCCCGGAACATCGGCGTGCTGGTACGTCAACGAAATGCGGCTCGAGATGGCCGGGGCCCGGGGTCCCACTAAGCACCACGTCCATGATTCTCGCCCGCTGACGGTTGCTGGACCTCGTCAGTCTGGGTGAACAGGAGTCATGATGGTCAACAGGTCTACCCAGCCTGCTGTCACGCCGCAACTTTGCTCCCGTGATGACCACCTGGCACGGATCCGTGCGCTCCAGAGGGTTTCGGGACGTGGCCTGTGGCTTGTCGTCTCCTTTCTGTTGGTCAGCCTCTTTGCCTACGCTGCGGCCGGGAAGGACTCGGTGTTTGGCGCTCAGGTCCGTCGACTCTTCGGGGCACCGCCAGAACCGCACTGGATTAGCGCCGCGCTGTTCGTGTACATCTTTTCGGCCATCATCCTGACGCTGGGGCGCATGATGGAGGGAACGTTGACCGGGAAGGGCTGGTCCCATATCGCCTATCTGGCCGCTTTCTATGCCTTTTACCTGACCACGGGAACCCTTGAAGAGAACTTCTGGGCGGTCTTTGCCACAGGCATCACCGTGCTGAGCCTCGAAGGGTACCGCTTCTGGACCATCTGTTCAGAGAAGATTCGTGAGAGCCAGGAAGAAATCGAGAGACTCGACCGCTGGGCGGGTTTTTCCTAGAAATACCAGCGCAGATAGAGCGCCGCGCTGTCACCGAACAGGCCGAATTCACTCCGTGGGACGACAATGCCCGGGGCTGGCGTCAGCGGGGCCTTCCCCCGGTTGAGGGTGTGTGAGATTTCGAGGGCGAGATTGTCACTTAACGAAAGGGAGACCTGCGGTCGGACCAGATAGGAATCGTCGTCAAGGTTCCAGATGCCGAGGGCCGAAACGGTCATCAACGGGTGGAGCTCGTAGGAGGGGGCGACCAGCAGGTAGTTCTGCCCGAGCAGACTGGTCAGACCTTCACGAACCGGAGCGCTGGCGGCGACCGCCTGGTAACGCTCAGGAGCTTCTCCGCCGGCGCCGTTGTGAAGGTATTCGACGAGCAGTACGAGATCGTTGGCGAAACGATACCATAGCTCCACCGCCCCCACAGGAAAGTCGTCGTAAAGGTCGCCGGAGATTTCACCCACCCGCTTCCCCTCGTACCAGGTTAGTTCTCCCTTGATCCCCAGTCCCCCCAGGTAGCTTGCCAGCCCAACTCCTCCCATGGTCCGATCCCGCAAATCACCTGCGAGCAGTTGCAGGTCGACCCCGCGTCGGTTGAAGCTGCCGGTAGCGAGATAGCTGTTCAGATCGGCCGTATCTTCCAGGACGGCCACGGCGCCGAACAGGTCGCCGGCGTCGTTCGCAAGATCGAGACGCAGTGCGTCGACCCCGGGGCGGTACTCGGTGTCGATTGCGTCGGGCGGGAAGGGGGCGATCACGTCGAGCGGGGAGAACATGACGATGTTGCCGAAGCCGAAGGGCTGACGGCCGGCTGCCCAGCGCAATGGACCGAGGCTGCCGTGCAGGTAAAGACGGTCGACCTGCAACCGGGTCGACCAGAGGTCATCCTCGCGCCAGGTTTTACTCATGTCGATGCGGGTGTTGGATGCATCGGAACTCAGCGGGACGATGCCGTTCGGGCTGCTGTAGAGCCACTGGTTCTCGAGCGCGAACTCGACATCGGCATACTCTGCAAGCTCCTGACGTGCCTCGAGTCTCAACGTCGAAGATGAAAGTTTCAGCCCCTGATCTAGAAGGGGCGCGGAAGCAATCACCTGGCTGAGCTGGCGGAGCGATCCGCTGATCTCGGGGGTTGCCTCGCTTCGGCTGACGAAGAGACATAAAACGAAAATCGGTGCGGTGATCAGCAGGAGAGCCCGTTTCATGCTGCAGCGTCCGAATCGTTCTGGAGACGGCCGTCGTGGAGCTCGACAACTCGCCGGGCACAGTCGATTACCTGCGGATCGTGGGAACTGAAGACGAAGGTCACCCCTTTCTCCTGGTTGAGGTGGCGCATCAGATCGAGCAGCCCCTGGCTGGTACGCGAGTCGAGGTTGGCGGTCGGTTCGTCGGCCAGGATGACGGCCGGTTCCGAGGCGAGGGAGCGGGCCACGGCGACCCGCTGCTGCTGCCCCCCCGAGAGGTCCATGGGGCGGCGGTCTTCAAGCCCGGCGATACCGAGCTCCTCGAACAATCCTGAAATGCGGCGGCGCCGGCTCGCCTTGTCGACCCCGAGCAGCATCAGGGGGAACTCGGCATTCTCGGCGGCGGTCAGAACCGGGATCAGATTGTAGGACTGGAAAATAAAACCGATATTGCGCAGACGGAAATCGGAGAGGTCCCGCTCCCGGGCCGCGACCAGGTCGATCCCGCAGACCGTGACACGGCCGCTGCTCGGCCTGTCGAGGGCGCCGATCAGGTTGAGGACCGTGGTCTTGCCGCTCCCTGAGGGCCCGGCCAGCACGGTGAATTCGCCTTCATTGATCACCAGATCCAGCTGCCGGACAGCGTGGACCTGCTGGTTTCCCAACGGGTAGATCTTGTCGACGCCGCTCAGTTCTATCAGGGCCATCAGTTCTTCTCCTGAAAGGTTAGTGGTAGCGCATGGCACGGGCTGGGGAGATTCGCCCGGCCTTGCGTGCCGGATAGAGGGCCGCGATGATCGAGAGGCCGAAGACGTAGATGGCCATGCGCATCATCCAGGGGATGTCCCAGGCGGCGCGCATGATCGGGTCGAACACCACGCCGCCGAAATCGACGGAGTCCGAGATGAAGTTGCGCAGGTCGAGTCCGTGGGCGACCAGGTACCAGGTCAGCAGGCTGCCGCACAGGGTGCCGATCAGCATACCGCAGACACCGAGTACCAGCGATTCGCACAGCAGCATGCGTCGCAGCCGCATCGGCGTGGCGCCGAGGGCGAGGATCACACCGAACTCGGGGATACGCTCCATCACCGACATCAGCAAGGTGTTGATCACCCCGATGGTGACGATCATCACGATCACCAGGAAGATGAATTTCTGTGACGCATAGTCGAGGCGGATGGCGTCGGCCAGGTTGGCCATCGATTCCTCCCAGCCGACCAGCCGCAGCCGGGGACGCTCGACGAGCAGCCGGTTCATCGCTTCGACGACCCGGGCTTCATCCTCCCGGTCCTTGAGGATGAGGGCCAGCTCGTGGATCTCCCCGGGGGCGCCGGCCATCTGAGCTGCCCGCTCCCGGCCGACCATCACCAGTGAGCGGTCGACCTCCTTGATGCCGGTATCGAAGACACCGCGCACCCGGAACAGTTCGCTGGAGAGCTCCCCGTCCTTTCCCTGCACGGTGACAACGAACTTTCCGCCCGGGCGGATCTGCAGCTCTTCGAGCAGCCGCCTGCCGATGAGGGCGTCCCGCCCGTCGAGGCTGCGGATCATCTGGTCGTCCGGCAAATCCTTCAGATAGGGATTGATCCTCCGTTCATCCTCCGGTGCGATCCCGGTGAGCAGGATGCCGCGGCTCTCGCGGCTCGACTGGGCGAGGCCGGGGAGGTAGACGCGGGGGAGGGCGGCATCGACCCCCGGCAGTTCGCCGGCACGACGGGCCAGAAGGTCGAGCGGGTAGGTCAGGGACTCGTCGCGGCTGCTGACGTAGTCGCCTCGGTAGACCGCCAGGTGGCCGCTGCCGATACGGACCCCGCTGTCGATCATGCTCGCATAGACCCCGAAGGCGAGGTTGTGGGCCCCCTGCATGAGGGTGATCGAGAAAGCGATCGCGACCAGGGTGATGATGGTGCGACGGCGGTTGCGCCAGAGGTTTTTCCAGGCCAGTAGAAGATCGTCCATGGTCTATTCCTCCCGCAGCGCTTCGACAGGGCGCAGCTTGGCGGCCCGATTGGCCGGCAAAAATCCGGCCAGCAGGCAGACGGCCAGCAGCATGACGGACGGGATGGTGAAGTTGTCGAGAACCAGCACGGCGTGCAGGCGCGGCAGGATGGTGCCGCCGGCGTAGGAGATCGGGGAGATCGCTCCGGAGAGATCGACGCCGACGTGACGCATGAACAAAGTCATCAAGAGGGCCAGCACCACGCCGACGGACAGCGCGATCATCCCCATGAACAGTGACTCGGTCAGGACCAGCAGACGGATTCGCCACGGGCGCACGCCGAGCGCCATGAGCACGCCGAACTCCCGCGTGCGCTCGAGCACCGACATGAAGAAGGTGTTGAGGATGCCGAGCCCGGTGGCCAGGTAGAGAATGGTGACCATGATCATGCGGCTGACGCCGTAGGCGGCGATCGCCTCGCGCATCTGGGGGAGCAGGTCGCCCCAGTCGAGAATTTCGTAGCCGTGATCGATCTTCGCGGTGAGTCGGTCGGCGGTTTGCGCCGCCTGTAGCGGTTCTCCGACGCGCAGGGCGATCTCGTGGTCGACCGCGGGGAGCGCGAGCAGTCTGCGCAGCCATCCGATCTGCACCAGCACCAGGCCGTTGTCGTGGCGCGGGTCACCGGTGGTGAAGATCCCCCGCACCTGCAGCAGGTCGTTGCCGATCGACCCGTCGGCGGCCTGGGTCAGGATAATCAGCTCTCCGCCGATGGTGACGCCCAGCTTCTGCGCGAGGCCGCTGCCGATCAGCGCGCCGTCTTCCGGTCCTTCGAGGAGGGACTCTCCGGCAGTCAGGTGGTCGAAGAGGGTCGTGACGTGCTGTTCGCGGCGCGGCTCGACCCCGAGCAGTTCGGCCGGCTGACTGTCGACGGCGTGGGAGACCAGCCCGAAGCTGCGCACCCGCGGGGCCACGGCTACGATTTGGGGGTCGGTTTCGAGTGAGGTCAGCAGCGCCTCGTCGGCGGGGAAGTTCGTGTACAGGTCGCGATCCTCCTGGTACCCCTCTGCGGAGATCACGATATGACCGTAGTACTGTTCCGTGGCCGAGGCGAGCATGTCGGCGAACATCCCCGAGAACACCCCCAGGCAGAGGATCAGCAGAGACGAGGAGACCACCATCGCTGACAGGGTCAGCAGCGAACGTCGCCGATTGCGCCACAGGTTGCGCAGGGCCAGGGTGATCAGCATGTCAACGCTCCTGGAGGTTCGCCTGGGAGAAGAAAGAGGCCTGCATCGGGACGTCGAAGGCGATGTCGTGGTAGGTGATGACTGTCCTCTCCTCCGGCTTGTCGAGCGGTACGATGGTCATGCGCAGCGGCAGGGTGCGTGTGCCGACCGTGGTGACCTGGTCGAAGGTCATGGTGCGCACCTTCTCTTTTTCCTCGTCGTAGTAGTCGACCAGCAGCGGCACGCGGCGCGCCTTCTCGACCGTGTAGACGATCCGACCCCAGACCACGGCGGCTTCCGGGCGAGGGATGCAGTCGATCTTCCAGACGTTGTCATCCTCTTCGAGGAGTTCGAATGTGTAGTCCTCGTCGATCTTGGCCGCCTTGACCAGGTCGTTGTTGGTGATATGGCTCCCCATCCAGGCCCCTCCCATCATCGAGGGCGGTACCTTGATGGTGCGGTCGATCTTGGGGAGGTAGTTCCAGACCTCCTTGTCGACCTTGAGCGTCGCCACCCCCTTCTCCTTGGCCGGCGCCAGGATGCGGATCAGGAAATGGTCCCGCCCGAGCGACCAGGCCTTCATCGTCAGGGACCGTTGCCAGTGTTCGGTGCGGACCTCCATTTCCATGGTGGCGATCGACGAACGTCCGGTGTGCTGGTCCTCGATCTCGCGGATCAGCTCGCGCATGTCGAGGGCCAGGGCAGGGGTTATCATCAGCACCAAAAGCGGCAGACTGATCAGCAAGCGAAGGGACATGGCAGACTCCTCATGGTAACGGTCGTGTAGGTCGCTTCAAGCGCAGGCCTGTTTGGCGGCAAGCGTTCGCGGTTACTACTCGCTCTCGTGCAGCACCAGGACGCCGAGGCTGATGGCCGCGGTGAAGGTCGCCAGGCTGGCCCAGCGGGGCATCAGCGCATCCGCGACAGTGATGTCGAGGTACAGGATGATCCGCAGCAGGTGCAGGATGGCGACGACAAACAACAGGGCGATCACCGTTTTCGTGGCAGGTTTGTGCATGGCGTCCTCCTCTCAGTAGGTCTTTTCGTCGAGATAAAGCTGGCGGTAGTCGACCTTGCTGCCGAGACGGTAGAGCAAGGTGCGATGGCCGAAAATCAGGCGCGTCCACCAGAGGTACAAGGAGTCGTTGCGGATGTAGCCCCGACGGGTTGCCTCGATGTAGAGATCGATCCCGCGCTGGTAAAAGTCCCGGGAACCGAAGTCGAAGCTATGCGCGCTGTAGACCGGCGCGGCTTGCCATTGCACCAGGCGCCGCATCATGTCGAGTCGCTCCGGCTCGATCTCCGCCACGTCGTCGAAATAGCAGGCTGAGGCGATGAGCCGGTCGAGCGCGTCGGCATCTTCCCTCAAGAGAGCGTTCTCCGCGGCGACCTGCTCGTCCCATTCGGATTCGGACAGCGTACGCACGCTCCCGAAGTCGATCAGGCCCAGGCGGCCGTCATCGAGGATCAGGAAGTTGCCGGGGTTGGGGTCGGTGTACATGGTCCGGGTCCTGTTCCAGATGCGCAGGAAGGCGCGGGTAACCAGTTCGCCGACTCGGTCGCGGTCCTCCTGGGCCGGGGCACTGGCGAGAAAATCACCCGGGTGGCGTCCTGACAGGAAGTCGGTGGTCAAGACCCGCTCGCTCGAGAACGTGTCCCAGACCCTGGGGACGACGATCCGGTCGTCCGGGGTGAACAGGGTCTGGACCTTCCTCAGCATGCGGGCTTCCGCGACATAGTCCGTCTCGGCCGTCAGCATCTTTTCGATGTCGTCGAGGTGCCCGAAGATATAGCGACCTTCCGAGGTCAGTTTCATCGGCAGGACGATCTTGCGCAGGGCGGCGAGGTCGGAGCGGATGGTCGCCGCCATGTTGGGATACTGGATCTTGACCGCCACCCGCTCTCCGCTCTTGAGCACCGCTCGATGCACCTGCCCGAGGGAGGCGGCCGCGCAGGCTGTCTTTTCGAAGGAGGCGAACATTTCGCTCGGGTCCTGTCCGAATTCGTCGAGGAAGACTTCGCGGATCAGAGCGTAGTGCATCGGCGGCGCCTCGAACTGCAGGCGCTCGAGGGTGGTGGCGATCTCGTCCGGGACCAGGTGGGGGAGGTTCCCGAGCAGCTGGCCGACTTTCATGATCGCACCGCGCAGGTAACCCATGGTGCCGATCAGCTTGAGAGCGGCCTTGAGGTGGGCTTCGTTGAGCAGCGCCTGCTGCTTGTCCTTGCTGCTGAAGCTGCTGCGCATGGCGTAGGCGAGATAACCGACCGTGATCTTGGCCTGCATGCTCCCGAGGGCCCACAGGCGGGTCAGCGAGCTGACCGGGACCTGACGCGAGGAGATCCGGGCGATCAGGTCACCGAGCGGGTCCTTGGTCGGAGCCTCCTCGTTGATTTCGATCGGGATCGCCTGGATGACCTCGTCGAGGGGGAGTCCGTTTCTCGGGGCGTCATTGGTGGACATGATCATACCTCCTGGGCGGCAGTGTCGCTGATGGTTCGCGTGAAGACACGCAGGGAATAGTCGATCAAAGCGAGGGTCTGCTCCTGATTGCGGGACTCGTCACCGCTCCAGAAGGCGAGAATGCCGAGGTAGAGGGACCAGTAGAGGGTGGTCGCCACGTGCTCGGGGACATTGGAGAAGCCATGGTGCTGGATCGCCTGCTGGACCGTCGCGAGATGCTCGCCGCGGGTAGCGACGCCTTCGGGACAGCCGCTCTCCTTGGCAAAGATGCTCATGGTGCTCTCAAGCACCGGGGCGACGAAACTCCGGTAGGGCCTCAAGCGGCGCAGCTCGGAGCTGATGAGCAGGAACAGCTCCTCGCTCAGATCCTCATCGTCGGCGCGATGCGCGAGGTAATCCTGGCGTCCGCTTCGGAAGGCCTTGGCCAGCAGCGACATGGCCAAGGTCTCCTTGCTCGGGAAGTAATTGAACAGCGTCCCGGCCGCAATCCCGGCGTCCTGGGCAATCTGTCGGGTGGTGGTGTCGAGGTAGCCGACCTCGGAAAAGAGCCGCTCCGCAGACAGGAGGATGTTTTCCCGGGTCGCCTGTTTGACTTCCTTGGTTACACGCATGACCGTCTCCAATATGATCGTGCTCATATTAAAGCCGGGTCGAGCGCGGCTGTCAAGATAAAAATGAGCGTGCTCACTATGTGCCGGTTGTCCCCCACGGCATACGCGTCTACGATGCATGCATTGACCTGAGGCGCCCGAAGCGATAAGAGTTTGAACATGAGTTGGGCCCCTTCCCCTCCGGAGGAGTTATGTTGAATGTATCGAATTTCGTCCCCGAACCTGTCACGGCCTCCATCGCAGAGCGTCTCGCGGCTTTCGCCTTTGTCCGTGAACTTGGCCCTGCAGGAATGAAAACCCTGTTGGAGAATTGCACGGAAGTTCGCGTTGAACATCTGCAGAAACTGCTCGCTGCTGGGGACAGCTGCACGGCCCTGCTCCTCGTCGAGCGTGAGTCGATCCGGGTCTTCAAGCGCACCGAGAGTGGACGTGAAATCATGCTTTACCGGGTCATGCCAGGGGAATCCTGTGTGCTCGGGACCACGTGCCTGCTTCGGGAAAACAGTTATCCTGCGGAAGCCGAGGCGGCGAGCGGGACCACGGCGCTGACCATAGCCGCTGATGCGTTTCGCAAGCTGTATGATTCGGAGCCGGCAGTCCGCCGGTTTGTCCTCGACCTCTATGCCCTGCGTCTCGAGGAGTTGATGCTGCTGGTCGAGGAGGTGGCCTTCAGCAAGATGGACGAGAGGCTCTCAGGCTTTCTGCTTCGCGAAGCTCGGGTCGACGGTGGTTGGCGTCCGGTGGAAAAGAGCCACGAGGAGCTGGCTGCAGAGCTCGGGACCGCCCGTGAAGTTGTCAGCCGCCTGCTTCACCAATTGGCCGAAGCGGAAATCGTGGCGCTCGAGAGGCGCAGGGTCCGAATCCTCGATCCTGAACGGCTGGCGCTGGAAGCCGGTGCGGGGAAATGACATGAACGTGACCTAGGTCACGGAAGAGTCAGGTCTATCGGTATAGTCTGAAGAAAAACGCGGGGGAGTCCGCACGAAGAGAACAAGGAGGCTATACCATGCAGAAGAATGTTGGAACCATCGATCGTGTGCTGCGAGTCGTCATCGGCGTCTGTCTGATTGCCGTTGCTTTGGTCGGCGAGAGCGCGGCCAGCAAGTTCGGCTGGATCGGCGTGATCCCCCTGGTCACAGCCATCGCCAGTTTTTGCCCGCTCTACAGCCTGCTCGGGATCAGCACCTGCCCCCTCAAGCGCTAGGGCCGCATGCCAGACTGAAAAAGGCGCCTCTCCCTCCGGGAGCGGGCGCCTTTTTCAGTTATTGGGTGAGCGGATCTAGAGAGCTGCAAGGAAAACGAAGGAAAAGGAGAGGGTGTTGAACCCGGTGCCGGACATCTCGTAGTGCTCGAAATCGAGCAGGTGGAGCCGGAACGATTCGCCGCCGATGACGATTGCCGCCCCTGCGGAAAAGCCGATTCCCGAGTCTTCTCCTTTCACGGTGCGGTAGTCGATATGCACGGGTCCAGCCTTGAAGAGCAGGGGGAGGTTGTACGGTCGCGCTGCCAGCCCCAGAGAGAACGATTCAAAGACCATGGATTCGCTGTCCGTATCCCCCCACAGGATGTCCTCTTCGACCTCCCCGTCATCCGTGAATCCCTTGAGGTAATGCGCTTGGATGCCTAGATCCCAGGATCCGGCGCGAGCGAACTCGTAGCCGAGTTCGAGCCCCCAGCCCAGGTCGAAGCCGGGCCCTCCCGTGGCATTGACCGCCTCGATCGATAGGCCGGCATCGAAGCCTGCCGCCTTGCAGGGAGCAGCCACAAACGTGAGTGCCAGGCAGGCGAGCGCGCACAGCCCGATCCAGACGAAGCCGGGTTGCCGATACATGAGGTGCCTCGTTTTCCTAGAACCCGAACCCGACGCCGACGCGATAGACCCAGGGGGAATCGTAGGGGCTGTTCGAGTCGTCGTAGGAGAAGTTGTAGAGCGCTGAAGCATAGATCGTGCTGTTGCGTCCAAGAGGCTGGGTGATGCCGGCGCCGGCGAGAAAGCTCGTGAAGACGTCACGGTCTTTCGACAGATCTGCGCGGACGTATTCGTAGTCGAGGTATTCGTACTCCCCCTGGATGAACACGGTCGGGACCAGGTGGTAACGGGCAAACACGGTGCCGCCGTAATCCTCGGTGCTCAGGGACGGTGTGAAGCGTGTGTCTTCCCGATAGCGGTAGAGAAGGCTGACACCGGTCGAGAGTTGCGGGGTGAGGTGCACGCCGATCATCGGCTGGATATCGTAATACTCGACGTCGCCAAAGCCGAGGCTGAGACCGCCCCCGAAAAACATCCTCGGTTGCGGTAACGGGGACGGACGAACGTGAGAGGTGGCCAGGGTGGACGGTGCCGAGGTGGTGGACCCGGGGGCGGATTCGGTTGTCCGCTCCGGGACTGTCGAGGTGTCGACTCCCCAGATACCCGACTGGGCGGCAGACGAGGCAACGCTAAGCAGCGCTACCAACAGGGCCAGAAGTGTTTTTCGCATGATATCCCTCCGCAAGGACATGGAAATCCATCGTACGACGCCGCAGCCGGACCGTGAGACCGGCCGTTGCCAAAGGTAGCATACTTTTCAGGGGCGGGGTTAATGGCGGGAGTGAAATAAAAAGAGACAGCCCCGATCCGTGACCGGGGCTGCCTCTTTTAAGGGTGGAACGAATGAAGAAGGTATTCAATTAATATCTAGGAATTCATATATTGTCAAACTTTTTCGCTTAAATAATGTGCGAAATCGTTTTGTGCCATGTTCTGTTTGCCGGTTGACGGGTGTCCAAGGGTGCATTACATTGCCCGGCAACCACGCCGTCGTGGATCGAAGGAGTTGCTGATGTCCCAGATAAATTTGCCCGGCAGCCGCAAGGTTGGCCATCTCACCCTGGTCAGGGAACCTCGTACGATCAGCCCTAGGGAGTTCAATGCCCTGAGTGCCTCCGAGCGTCTCGATATGATCCGTGCGACGCCTGGCAGGGCCAAGTACGATCTTCTGATCGAGGCGTCTGACGCCGAAGATCTCGCGAAGGCTCTCTCCGCTCAAGAACTCCTGTCCCTGGTCCGTGAAGTCGGGGAAGAGGATGTCGCCGATCTGGTGGCCATGCTCTCGGCCGAACAGCTGACGGCGTTTCTTGATCTGGATGCCTGGCGGGAAGGTCTTTTCGACGGCAAGGCTGCCCTCCGCTGGCTGATGCTGCTTGCCGAAGCGGGGGAGGTGAAGCTCTGGGAGACACTCTCCAGCCTCGACCTGGAGATCCTGGCTTTGCTCTTTGGACAGTTCATTACCGTATCGGGTGGTCTGGGTGATCTTCTCGAGGAGGACCGCCTCCACCAAGGGGAGCTCGACCGGATCTACCAGGTCGACTACAGGGATTCCGAGCTGGCCAAGCAGATCGGCGGCTATCTCGATGTGTTCTACCGCCGCGACCGGGATCTCTACCTGGGATTGATGGAGATGATCCGCACCGAACAGGGGGCGGAGCTCGAGGAACTGGTGCTGCAGCAGCGCAACGGGCGGCTCATGGACCAGGGGATCCCGGATCCTGAGGGGGCGGCCGCGGTCTATGCCCGACTCTCGCCGGAAAACCTTCACGCCGCAGCACCCGCGCAGAAGCCCGCGCTTTCCGAACAGCTCCATGCCCCGCTCCCCGGCAACCTGCTGATTGCGGCCCGGCCTGGGAATCTGCTCGGCGAGCTGCTGTCCGCCGAGATAACCGAGGACCTGGCCTGGGAGCTGGCCTGCCTCGCCAACAAGGTGCTGGTCGCATCCCGGGCCGACTTCTCCGACAGTGAACAGCTCGCCCAAGGGGTGCGCGAGACCTACACCACTCTGGAAGTGGCGTTGGGCTACCTGAGCGGCGGGGATGCCGAACGCGCCCAGATGCATTTTCAAAGCCACTATCTCGAGCATCTTTTCCGGCTCGGTTACACCCTGCAGCTTGAACTGCAGCAGCGCGCCCGCTCGATCCGGCAAAGCCATGGCCCGTTTCTGGACGCACCGTTCAATCGTCTCGTCGAAGGACTCGCCGGTCGCCGTCCTCAGGTGTACCGCGGCCTGTTCGAGGCGGGGGGAGACGGCTGGCGGCCGTTCCGAAGCTATCACGAAGTGGAGCGGGCCGGACAGGTCCTCGGTGACGTTGAGGCACAGTGCGCGCTCTTCGAAGGGAAGTTGCCGTTCGGGACGAACGTCGTCGCGCAGCTCGACCTTCAGGGGTGCAACCTCGAGGCCGATGACGTGACCCTGAGTACCTTGCTGCTGACGGCCCTGGCCCATCGTCTGCTGGGGGGCGAGTTTGCACCGTCGCCACTCTCGGTGGAACAGCTTCTGGGTCTGCACGGCCAGGTTTGCCGGGGAGGCGCGCTTGTTCCCGAACTGCGCCGTGAAACCCTCGAGTGGCTCGAAGGGCTGGTCCCTGGTGCCGGGGTGTTCGGTGAATACTGCCTCGATTTGTGGGATGAGGGGTTCTGCGCGCTGGCCCCGGAGCAGCTGGATGCCCGGTTTGTTCCGGGTTTAATCGTCAAACTCTAGGGTTTCCCGCTCCAGCAGGATCTTGGGGTTGAAGCCGTAGCGGATGGCGCCCCAGTGACGCCCCTCGATCATGACCGGTAACGACAGGTCGCTGAGCACTTCCCCGGTGTCCCGGGCATAGGTCTGCAGCAGGAACGGGTTGGTGTTGCGGGCGCAGCGGGTCCCGGTCGGGTCGTTGAACATCCGCTTGTCGCGGCTATAGAGCAGGTCGGTTTCGTAGTCCCCGGTGAGCGCGTGGCTGAATTTGCTGTTGTGGGTCGGTCCGTAACCGTTGATGTCGACGCACAGGCAGTAAATGCTCCCGTCGAGCTCTTCCAGAATCCGGTCGTAGCGTGCCTGGAATTCCCTCTCGATCACCTCGTCGTACACCGTCTTGAACTTTGGGGGGTCGGTCCCCTCGATACGTCGGTAGCCCTGATCGAAAATATCGATCTGGCGCTGCAGGAACAGCTCCGCGAGATTTTCCCTGAATTCGTCGCGCAGCATTGTGATCCTTGCGATGATGTTCTCCAGATAGCCCTCCCCGGTCTTGAAATGGGCCACGACTGCCTGAAGCTTTTCCGTTTCGCCCCTTAGCCCTTCCGCGCTTTCCGTGGCCTCTCCCATCAGATCGCTGGTCTGACGGCTTAACTCGTTGATATCCGACATCTTCTCGGTGATGTCGCGGTTGGCGGCCTGCAGCTGGTTGACAGCGAGTGTGATCCCTTCGAGCTGCGCCGAGTTGCGTTCGAAGTCCTCGATCATGAACCGGAAGTGTTCGCAGGAAGAATGCACCGCCTCACGGGTGCTCTCCGCGAAGGAGCTGATGCTACGGGCTTCCTCGGATGAGCGCCCGAGCTCCTGGAGCATGGCGCTGACCTTGTCGGAAATCTTGCTGTTCGCCTCGTTGACCTGTTCGGCCAGGTTCTTGACTTCGCGGGCTACCACGGCAAATCCACGACCGGCGTCGCCGGCCCGGGCGGCTTCGATCGCCGCGTTGAGCGAAAGCAGCGAAGTCCGGTGAGCAATGGTCCGGATCAGGTTGACGAAGTTCTGGATATCCTGGGACTTTTCATCCATGTCGCTGATGGTCGTGCTGTAGCGTTCGATCATCGAGCTCATTTCCCCAACCTGCGCGCGGACATCCTCGAGCTCCTGGTAGGAGGCCTTGGCGCCTTCGAGGTTCCGTGAGGTCGAGGTAAAAATTTCCTTGGCGTGATTGGACATGGACCCGAGTGATTGAAGCGACTCGCGACTGTGGGAAAAGATCGCGTCGGCGAGCTGTTCCTGATTGCGGGCATTGGCGGCGGAGAGCCCGACCCGGTTGGCGAGAGTTGCCGAATTGACCGCGATGTTCATCCCCATCTGGCGCATATGCACGAAGATGCTCCGCAGTCGCGCGAGAAAAGTGTTGTAGTTCTCCGAGAGCTGGCGGAACTCGTCGTGAGAAATGCTCGGGATGGAGACGCTCAGGTCCCCCTTGGCCCAGCCGAGATCGGCGAAGATTTCGAACAGCATGCGCACCGGACGGACAATGAGGTGGCGCAGGAAGAAGATCATGGCGATGAAGACCAGAGCGGCTATCCCGTGGAGCATGATGATCTGCGACAGGGCATGCTGGGAGGCGCTGTGGATCTGCGCCGCGAGGGCTTGGTCGACGGCGCTCTCGTTGAGGAGGCGGCTGATGCGCTGCTGGTTCTGATGAATGATGAAGATCGAGGCCGACTGCAGCAGCCCGAGGAACAGGAAGTTTCCGACCAGCTTCTTGGTGAGGGAGTTGAAGAAGGTTTTTTCAAGCCAGGTGTACAGGGCCTTGAGCATCGGCAAACCTCAGGTCAGGATTCGATGCTCTTAATGATAGAACGGCGTTTGAAAAAAATCCAGAAAATAAACAACAAGCCATAATGTTTTAAACACACAAAGGTTTCAGTGCTGTAGGTGGACTATGAAGGCGTGGTTGAAGATGTTCGACAGTTCTCGCCCTGTTATCTATCCGACGAAAAAAGGCATAGCTGCGCTGGGTATCGATGGACCCGTTCTGAACGTTGTTCCTCCTGGTGATGATCGCACCAACCTCCGGGTTCATTTCGGGACGGCAGAACATCCCGGTGATCAGGCGGGTCAGGGACCCCTTCTCGGGCAGTCTTCCATTTTCAGTAAATTGAACGAATTTTGCTGCCATGCAGTTGGGGGGGGGATGGGAGAAGGCCATTGGTTTAGATACAACCACAGTCCGGAAGTCAATTTACAGCACAATCTCCTTGATCATCATCCCCTCTCCGCTGCGGGTCAGATAAAGGAACAGATGTACTCGGCGATGATCACCGTCCAGGTGATTAAAGGCGCTGGTGAAGTGCTGTAGTTTGACGTTCTTGCCGCGGATCGCTTCGAGCTCCACGGCAAG
>QKBP01000074.1 GCA_003246035.1 Desulfuromonadaceae bacterium
GGCTCAGCGCCGGGTAGCGCGAATCGCCTCGAGCAGCTCCAGGGCCGCCTCGACCTTACCAAAAGGGGGCATCAGGTAGAACCCGGCCACCTCGCCGGCAAATGCCGCGACCATCTCCGAGGCAATCGTCAACCCCTCGCGCACTCCGGCGTCTCCCGACAGACCGTTCATGCGCTGCCGGACTTCGTCCGGGAGCACGATCCCCGGCACCTCGTTGTGCAGGAACTCGGCATTGCGTCCGCTCACCAGCGGCAGGATCCCGAGCAGCACCGGGATCTCGAGCTCGGCTGCCGCGGCGAGAGCCTCGCGGGTGCGGGGGATATCGTAGACCGGCTGGGTCTGCACGAAACGGGCGCCGGCGGCCACCTTGGCGCGCAGCTTGCGCAGCTGTCCGTCGAGGTGCGTGACGTTGGGGTTGAACGCCGCCCCGAGCAGGAAATCGGTGCCGGCGTTGAGCGCGGCGCCGAAATGCGTCTCACCGCGGTTGAGAGCACTGGCCAGCTCGAGCAGGCCGACCGAGTTGAGGTCGAAGACGTCGCTGGCGCCGGCTTCGGCGCTCACGCCCACCGGGTCACCGGTCACCAGCAGCAGGTTGCGGATCCCGAGCAGGTGCGCGCCGAGCAGCTCGGAGTGCAGCCCGAGCAGATTGCGGTCCCGCGCCGTGACATGCACGATCGTTTCGACGCCGGTCTCCTGCTGGATGCGGGTGGCCAGGGCAATGTTCCCCATGCGGATGCGCGCCAGGGGGTTCTCGGCCAGGCTGATCGCATCGACGCCAGCCTCGGCGAGTCGACGCGCCGCATCAAGCACCTTGCGGCAGTCGCTGCCGCGCGGGGCGTGCAGCTCGACCGTCACCACCGCTCGCTCCCCCCGGGGGTCAAGGAAGCTCGGCCGCGCCACGGAGCGAGCCGCGGGAGGCTCCACCTCGACGTCCGGCAGGGGGCGAACAACAGACCTGGCCACCGGGGCGAGCCCGTCGAGGGCCCGGGTCAGCGCGCGGATGTGCTCCGGACCGGTGCCGCAGCAGCCGCCGAGCAGGCTTCCACCCGCCGCCACCAGCTCGCGGGCGCGGTCTGCGAAGTAGTCGGGGGTCGCCAGGTACATGTAACGCCCGTTGAGATAGTCGGGGAACCCGGCGTTAGGGAAGGCCGAGAGCGGAAGTGCGGTGGTCGCTGCCAACCGCTCCAGCAGCGCCAGGGCCTCACGCGGACCCGAGCCGCAGTTGATGCCGATCACTGCGGCCCCGTGGCGCTCAAGGCGACGACCTGCCGCTTCCACCGCAACCCCGGCACGGGTCCGCCCCCCCTCGAGGAAGGTCATCTGCGCAACCGCGGGGAGTCCGCAGACGGCGGCGATCTCCAGCGCCAACTCCAGGTCGTCGAGCTCGGCAAAGGTCTCGAGAATAAACAGGTCGACCCCGGCCTCCGCCAGGGACTCCATCTGCTCGGCGAAGATCGCCCGCCGCTCGTCGCGGCCGAGCAGCCCTTCCTCGCCCCGCGGCAACGGCAGCGGTCCCACCGAACCTGCGACAAACCGTTCCTCGCCCGCCGCCTCACGGGCGATGCGCACCCCGGCCTGGTTGATCGCCGCGACCCTCTTCTCCAGGCCGATGCGCGCCAGGCGTGCAGCGTTGGCGCCAAAGGTGTTGGTTTCGATCACCCGGGAGCCGGCGGCCAGGTAGTCGGCGTGCACCGCGGCGACGCGGCCGGGATCGACGAGGTTGAGGTGCTCGAGGCAGGCTTCCTGGGGGACGCCGCGACGGTACAGCTCGGTCCCCATGGCTCCGTCCGCGACCACGATGCGGGATGCGAGCAGGTCGAGGAACGTTCGGCTGCGAGAGGGATAGCGGGACATCGACATCGATTTCCTGACCGTCAGGTACGCTCGGTGAAAAGAGACTCGGGAACAGGCATCAGCGCAGCGGGCGGAGCGTCGCGGTATAGAAGCGGTACCCCTCCTCGGCGACCAGCGCCAGCGAGAGCTCGACCCGGAAACTGCTCCCGTCGAGACGCCGCACCGGGACGGTCACCACCTTCTCGACCAGCTCCGCGCCGTGATGCTCGAGATAGCTCTCGACCCCCTGGGCATGGACCTCCTTGCAGTCGTCATGCACCAGGCGAATCACCGATTCACCGATGACCTCGGTGCGCCGACAGGCGAACATGCTCTCGGCCTGGCGATTGAAGAGGATGATCTGGCCGGCGGGGAGGAACGAGATGATGCCGTCCCGGGAGGTCTCGGTCAAGACCCGGTAGCGCCGCTCCGACTCTTCGAGCCCGGACGACTTCTCCCGCAGCGCTTCATTCATCGCATTGAACCCAGCAATCAGGGTCCCGATCTCGTCCTGGTTGCGGTGCGGGATGTGCTCGACGAAACGCCCCGAGCGTTCGATCTCGCGTAGCGCCTCTCCAACTCTGGCCAGCGGTCGGGTGATCGCGAAGCGGGTCAGCAGCCCCAGGCACACGACCAGGGCTCCAAAGGCCACGGCGACGAAGAACAGGGCACGCCGCATGTTGTCGTAGATGCGCGCCTCGAGGTGGGACATGGGAATGACGATCGACGCGGCGCCGATGATCTCGCCGAGCCGGTAATGGTAGGCCTGGTCGGTCTCGGGGGGGTAGAGCTCACGGATAAACGCCGGGGCCTGCTCCGGGTCGCCGTGGCATTCGAGGCAGCTCTGGTCGACGATGAACGGCTTGACGTAACGCAAAACCCTGGCCCCCTCGAACTTGGCCACGGCAAAGTACTCGCCGGCGTCCGACTGCTGCTGCAGCGCCTCGAGGGCCTTGGTCTCGAAGGGATCAGGAGCGTTCTTCGGGTTCCGGTAGCGGCTGGAGACCTGTCGCACCTGGAAGCCTGCGTCTTCGGCTGCGAGCAGGGCGATGCGGGTCGAGGCGACAATCGGGATCAGCCCGAAACGCTCGCGGTTGAGCTGCACATCACCATCGACGAGGGCCTGCGAAATGTACTCGCGGGCCCGAATCGCCTCGGAGGCGACGATACGCGCCTTATCGACCGCATCCCCCAGGACCACGGCGCTCTGGTTGCGGTAGGCGTAGACCCCGAAAATCACGAAGAGCACGGCCATGATGGCCGAGACCACCAGGGTAATCTTGGTCAGAAGGCTCAAATCACGCAGCATTTTCCAGTCCGTCCCATGGGATGAAAGCGCTTCCAGTCTAGCGAGTTACCATCAGAATGCAAACCTAGCCGGCACGCAGGGGGGCCAGCAGGGCGAGAAACCTGTGCACGATCTCCGCGGTCATCCCCCAGACCTCCTCGCCGAGCACGCTGTAGAACCGGACCGGGTGCAGGCGCCCCTCCCAGCTCCAGTCCTCGACCCGGTAGACCTGCGGATCGAAGAAATCCTCGAGCGGGAGTTCAAGCACCGCATCGATTTCGTGGCGGTTGACCTCGAACCGGTAGGGGTAAGCGATCTCGCCGACGAAAGGTGTGACCCGGTAGCCATGAATCGAGATCACGTCGTCGAGACGTCCAAAGAGCTGCACGTCCTCGGGGCGGATCCCCAGCTCCTCGTCGCTTTCGCGCAGTGCCGTCTGCAACAGGTCGGCATCCTCCGGGTCCTGTCCGCCTCCGGGGAAGGAGATCTCCCCCCGGTGATGGGGGAGATGCTCGGTGCGCCGCGTGAACAGTAGATGATCACGCCCCCCCTTGGAAAAGAGCGTCACCAGCACGGCCGCGGGGCGCATCCCCTCCAGCGGCAGGGCAGAGGGCGCATACTCGTCCAGCACCTGGCGCAGGCGCAGGCGGTCGAGCTTCAACGCTGCCCGGCCCCGCCGTTCGCCCGCAGAGCGGCGATCGTCGCGGCGTAGTCTTCGGCACCGAAGACCGCGCTTCCGGCGACGAACACGTCGGCTCCGGCCGCGGCGATCCGCTCGATGTTGTCGACCTTGACCCCCCCGTCGACCTCGAGCTCCACCTCAAGTTTGCGGCGATCGATCTCGCGGCGCAAGGCCTCGATCTTGTTGAGCCCCGAGGGAATGAAACTCTGCCCGCCGAAACCGGGATTGACGGTCATCACCAGCACCAGGTCGAGATCGGAGAGGATGTCCTCGAGGGTCGCGACCGGGGTGGCAGGGTTGATCGAGACCCCGGCCTTCTTGCCGAGCCCTTTGATCAGCTGCACGGTGCGGTGCAGGTGGGGGACCGCCTCCTGGTGCACGGTGATGATGTCGGCGCCGGCGCTGGCAAAGTCGGGGATATAGCGGTCGGGATTCTCGATCATCAGGTGCACGTCGAGCGGCTTGGCGGTCACCTGCCTGAGCGCCTCGACGACCAGCGGACCGATGGTGATGTTCGGCACGAAGTGCCCGTCCATCACGTCGACGTGGATGTAGTCGGCGCCGGCACGATCGACCGCGGCGATTTCTTCGCCGAGTCGCGAAAAATCGGCCGACAGGATCGAGGGGGCAATCTTGATCATGGAGGGTCTCCTGAAAGGCGCCTGCAGAGGGCACCGGGGGATTCGTTGCGGCTGGCACAACTTAGCATGGGAGGCGGGGGAATTCAATCGACCCCGGCGCTGCGGCTAGCGCCGGCGAAGGCGTATACCGCCCTCCTCCTGGACGAGTTCGCCGCTCTTGAGCAGCCCCCCGACCGCCTTCTTGAAGAGCTTCTTGCTCATACCGAGGCTGCGCTCGATCTCCTCCGGCGAGCTTTTGTCGTGCAACGGCAGAGAACCGCCATGCCCGCGGAGTGCCTCGAGCAGCTTTTCCTGGGCCGCATCACGCTCGGCGCGCGCCCCCTGCCGCAGCGTCACATCGAGCTTGCCGTCGTCGCGCACCCGGGCGATGCGGCCATCGAGATGCTCGCCGACCCGCATGCTGCTGCGAACCTCGTCACGGTAGAGCAGCCCCTCGTAGCTGCCATCGACAATCACAACCGCGCCGAGTCCGGTGAAGCGCCAGACCACGAGCGCGACCTCTTCCCCGCCACGGTACGGGTGAGCCCCCTCGGCCAGACAACGCTCGATGCGCGCGGTACCGACCAGGCGCTCACGGTCGTCGAGGCAGACCTTGACCAGGTAGCTGCGCCCGACCCGCATCTTGTCGGGCTGCTCCGAATAGGGGACGAGCAGCTCCTTGGGGAGCCCCCAGTCGAGAAAGGCCCCGACCGGGTTGACCGCGCTGACCCGGAGCAGGGCGAAATCCCCCAGCTCGGCCCGCGGCTTCTGGCGGGTCGCGATCAGCGAACCTTCATCGCGCCAGACGAAGACCTCGAGAGAGGCCCCGGGCGCAACGCCTTCGGGGACCTCGCGCTGCGGCAGGAAGACCTCTTCGCCGCTGCCGTCGAGCCAGGCACCGCGTGCATCGAGACTCCGAACCGTCAGGCACTGAACCTTACCGGGAACGACCATGACTAGCCCTCCCTGCGCCGCAGGCTCGCGGCGAAGAACGCATCCATGCCGTCGTGGCGATGGGGAAAGGTGCGCAGACAGCCGCGCATATCGAACAGCTCCCGCCAGCTGTCCGGGACCTCGCCGTCGAGGCGCTCGAGGGCGAAGTCCCGTCGTTTTTCGAGAAACGCGTCGATCACTTCGTCGGTCTCGCGGCGGGTGAAGGTGCACACCGAGTAGAGGACCCGCCCGCCGGGGCGAACCAGGGCGGCGGCCTGTTCGAGCAGCTGGCCTTGCAGATCGGCGAGCTCCCGGACCGTGGCCGCGCTCTTCTGCCAGCGGCTCTCGGGGTTGCGGCGCAGCACCCCGAGCCCGCTGCACGGGGCATCGAGCAGCACCCGGTCGAAGCTCACCTCCAGCAGCCACTCGGGCGCCGCGGTAAGATCGACGCAGCGCGCCTCGATGATCGTGCAGCCGAGCCGCGCGGCGTTCTGCTCGATCAGCGCGACCCGCTGCGGGTGCTTGTCGAGCGCCAGGATCCGCCCGCGGTTGGACATCAGGGCGGCGAGCTGGGTGGTCTTGCCCCCGGGGGCCGCGCAGGCATCGAGCACGGTCTCTCCGGGCTCGGCGCCGAGCAGATAGGGGACCAGCATGCTCGCCTGGTCCTGGAACAGGAACGCCCCGGAGGCAAAGCCGGGGAGCTCCCCCTCGCCACGCCGCTCCAGCGTCACCCCCTCCGGAACGTAACGACAGGGATGGGCGGTCAGACCGGCGGAGGTCAGGCGCTCCAGGACCTCGTCGGGATCCGTTTTCAAGGAATTGACGCGCAGGGTCAGCGGCGCGGGGCCGGCCAACGCTTCGCCGAGAGCCCGGGATTCGGCGTTGGGGAACTGGCGCAGCAGCTCCTTGACCAGCCAGGTCGGCAGGCTGCAGACGTGCTGCAGGTAGGCCTTGGGCTGCTCCGGGGTCGGCCAGGGGATGCTGGCGCGTCCGCGCTCGAGGCTGCGCAGCACGCCGTTGACCAG
>QKBP01000026.1 GCA_003246035.1 Desulfuromonadaceae bacterium
ACCAGTGCCGGCGGTGACGTCGGCAGCTCGGTAAACCCCATCCGGAGCAAGGCCGAATAGGGGAGTGTTTGAGGGCGGCCCGCCCGAGACTCCCGGGTTGGCTGCTTGAGGCTGTCGGCAACGGCAGTCCTAGAGGAATGATCATCACCCCGCCGAGGGTAACCGGAGTGGGGGACAGAACCCGGCTTACGGACTTCTTCGACCACTGACTATTGCATACGGCGGTCCCCCAGGGGGGCCGCCGCTTTTGTTGCCGATATGGATCACGACAACTGGAAATCGGAGTGGCAGGAGCTGGTCATTCGCCTGCGTCGGGAATGGAGCCAGGTCGGGCGCGATCAGCGCCAATGGTTCGCCCAGCGACTGGGCGAGGTGGTGAGGCTCAAGCGTGAGCTGAACCGGCTCTTTGTCGCGGCAGATGGTGCCGCGTGCTGCGCCCGTTGCGACGGGGCATGTTGTGCCCGTGGGCGCCACCACATGACCCTGGTCGAGGTGCTGACCGCGCTGGAACGGGGCGAGGACCTGCCCGATCCTGATCCCGGGGCCACCTGCCCCTACCTGACGGCCGGCGGCTGCAGCCTCGCGCCGGAGCTGCGCCCTTTCAACTGCGTCACCTTTAATTGCGAACAGGTCGAGAACCGGCTGGGCCCTGAGGAGGTTGACGCCTTCTACCGAGCCGAACGGGCTCTCCGCGAGCTCTATACAGAGTTCGAGCAGCGCTGTGCCGGAGCGTCACTGCGCGGTCTGGTGATCCGGGCGCGGCGCCTCGGCGATGCGCCCCTGCTGGAGCCCCCCGGAGAGAGTGGGTGAGCATCATTTTCGCCGTGCCGTTTCGGGGCCGGCGCTGCTACACTAGAATGCGGCGGGAGCGCCCGCCCTGGAGGAGACATGGATATCCGTTTCGACCGCCCCAACCCGGGGCTGGATGAGCAGATTCAGGAGCTGATGGACAAGGTCGGGATTCACCATCCGCGCATGATCCGCGAGATGATCCTCACCGCCCTCAAGGCCGGGCAGGAAAACGATTACCTCGCGGACCTGAAGCTGATGCGCACGACCATGAAGGAGATGCGCTATACCAACAAGCTGTTCAGCCGCTACCGGTCGCGCAAGAAGGTGACGATCTTCGGTTCGGCGCGTACCGAGCCCGACGAAGCGATCTACCAGAAGTGCGTGAGCTTCTCGCGCCAGCTCGCCGAGCGCGGCTACATGGTGATCACAGGCGGTGGTGGAGGGATCATGCAGGCCGGCAACGAAGGAGCGGGCGCCGACAACTCCTTTGCGGTCAACATCCACCTCCCCTTCGAGCAGGAGACCAACCCGGTGATGTCCGAGTCGCAGAACGTCATCACCTACAAGTACTTCTTCAACCGCAAGGTCGCCTTTCTCAAGGAGGCTGATGCCGTGGCCCTGTTCCCGGGCGGCTTCGGGACCCTTGATGAGGCCATGGAGACCCTCACCCTGGTGCAGACCGGCAAGAACCCCCCGATCCCCCTGATACTGATCGACGACGATTCCGGCGACTACTGGGAGGAATGGTTCGAGTTCATCAAGAAGACCCTGCTCAAGCGCGGCCTGATCTCCGGGGAGGATTTCAGCCTCTTTTCGATCACCCGAGATCCGCTCGAGGCGGTGGAGCTGATCGACAGCTTCTACCGCGTGTACCACTCCAGCCGCTATGTGCGCGAGACCCTGGTGATCCGCCTCAACCACCCCCTGAGCGAGGAGCAGGTGGCGGTCCTCCAGGAGGAGTTCAGTGAAATCCTCGTAGCGGGGACGTGCATCCGCTGCTGCTGTGCCTTCCCCGAGGAGGCCGACCAGCCCGATCTGATCCAGTTGCCGCGCCTGGCGCTACAATTCAATCGCCGCTCGTACGGTCTGCTCAAGGCCTTCATCCGGCGTATCAACTCCTTCGGCAGCGGGACCGATCCGGTCTTTGAAGGGGGGGGCTAGGTCTCAGGGAGAGCCCCTCTTGGGGGCGGTTTCCCCGCACCGGAGACTCTGTGCTTCATGTGAGACGCGCACAACCGTGGCTATCGTGTCGGCGACGGCCCTTTTCCCCGAGCTGAACAAAAAAATTGCCCGTCTCGTCCCGCTGGCTGTTGTTTTAGCGGGTTCCGGGGGTACAATGAGCTTAGATTCCCGACCCGCTGCTCTCATCCTTCACGCGTTCGCACATGAACATGGAAAGGAGTTCAAGCCGATGAGACGCACCACCGTTTTCTCCCTGGCCCTGATGCTGCTCGCCCTGTCTGCAAGCGGGGCACTGGCCGCTCACCACGCCGTCAAGACCGCCACCAGCGACACCCTCGGCACCTACCTGACCGACAAGGAGGGGATGACCCTCTACTACTTCAAGAAGGACTCCCCGGGCATGAGCGCCTGCAGCGGCGGCTGCGTCGACAAGTGGCCGCTGTTCTACCGTGAGACGGTCGCTCCCCCGGAAGGGATCCCCGCATCCGATTTCGCCACCATCACCCGCGATGACGGCAAGAAGCAGACCACCTTCCGCGGCTACCCGCTCTACTACTGGGTCGGCGACGCCAAACCGGGAGACACCAACGGCCACGACATCAAGGATGTCTGGTACGTGATCGACCCGGGGAACTTCCCGTCGATGCACTGAAAGCGCCTTGCGCTCCGACTCCGGTTCTGCTAAAAGCTGACCGGACAGCATTAAAGGGCATCAGGCTCCCAGGCTGATGCCCTTTTCTTGTCATTTTGCGAAGAGTGGCCGGTGACTCCCCCGTGACGGGGCTCTGCCGGTTCAGGAGGAGAGAGATGCTTCCACATGTCAGGATGCAGCAGGCCGTGGATGCCTACATCCGCGCCTACAACGCCATGGATATCGCAGGAATGCTGGCGCCGCTCGGGCCCGATGTGAGCTTCCGCAACCTGAGCAAGGGGGAGGTGACCGTCGAGGTACAGGGGCTTGAGGCTTTTCGTGCGCTGGCCGAAGAGGCTTGTGAGGTCTTCACGTCGCGCCTGATGACCCCCCTCGGCTACCATTTCGATGATGACGTCACCTCGGTGCTGGTCGATTTCAGCGGCGTCCTTGCCGTCGATCTCCCCGCGGGGCCGGCCGCCGGAGAATCCCTCAAGCTGAGGGGGGAGTCGGTCTTTACCTTTCGTGACGGAGAGATCGTCGCGATCGAGGACCGGACGCTCGAGACACCCTCTCCCGACTAGGGGAAAACCATGGTACGCTCCGCGCGCAACGTGATCCTGATCGGCATGCCCGGTTCGGGGAAGAGCACGGTGGGGGTGATCCTCGCCAAGCTCCTCGCCTGTGACTTCGTCGACACCGACCTGTTGATTCAGCAGGCGGACGGCCGCCCGCTTCAGCGGATCGTCGACGAGGACGGCTACCTGGCTCTGCGCGCCATCGAGGAGCGCGTGATCTGCGCCCTAGAATGTCACGACACGGTGATCGCCACGGGGGGGAGCGCCCCCTACAGCGAACAGGCCATGCACCACCTCGGAGGGGGGGGGACGATCGTGTTCCTCGACGTCGACCTCGAGATGATCACCCGCCGGATCGGCGACTACGCCACCCGCGGGCTGGCCAAGCGCCCGGAGCAGACCCTGGCCGACCTGTTCGTTGAACGACGCGAGCTCTACACCCGCTACGCCGACCTCACGGTGGCGGCGACAGAGCCTGCCCAGGAGGCGGTGGCGGCGCAGATCGCCGCCTGGCTTTCAAACCCCAGGAGCTGAGATGGCCCGGCTCGGGGCACTCCTGTCTCTCTCCCGCGTGTTGTTGGTAAGCCTTTCCCGTCGCCACTCCGGATCCCCTCTCGACATCGCACCCTGGTGGTGTGTCGGCCGCGATCATCTGTTATGCTTGTCTGGTTTGTATGTGAACGTTTTTGCTCGGGAGGGTCGTTATGTCCAGGAAGTCTCAAAGATGGGTCTATGTGGTTGTGTTGGTCGTCGGGGTGGCTCTGGTCGCCTGGGGGTTCAACGATTACGGCGCGTTCGGCAACAAGCTGAGCCGCGCCCTGGGGGGGAAGCTCTCCGACCGGGTCCTGCTGGAATGGATCGCCGGCGGGGCGCTCTCGCTTTTCGGTCTGTTCGGCCTGCTGCGGGGGAAATGACCATGAGACGATTTCTGGTCGTGCTGCTGGTCCTGCTGGCCCTGACGTCGACGGCCTCCGCCCGCGATCTCGAGGGGGTCACTCTGCCGGAACAGCTGCAGGGCAGTGACGGCACCTCCCTGGTGCTGAACGGCGCGGGGCTGCGCAGCAAATGGTTTCTCGACCTGTACGTCGCCGGACTCTACCTCGAGGCAAAGTCGTCCGATCCGCAGCAACTGATCCGCTCCGACCGCCCGATGCTGCTGCGCCTCGAGATCATCTCCGGTCTGATCACCAGCGAGAAGATGGAGGCCGCGACCCGCGAAGGCTTCACCAAGGCCGCCGCCGAAGGGTACGTCGCGGATCCCGGAGAGATCGAGGCCTTCCTCGGCGTGTTCCGCGAGGCGATTAAGAAGGGGGACCGTTTCGACCTCGCCTTTCGGGTCGACAGCGGGGTAATGGTTTTCAAGAACGGCACGCCCAGGCTGAGTGTGCTTGGCCATTCCTTCAAGCAGGCCCTGTTCGCCATCTGGCTGGGGAAAGAGCCGGCCCAGGCCAGCCTCAAACGTGAACTGCTCGGCGCGACGCGTTGAGCCGCTGTTGACCAACCAGAGAGGGGAGCATGCTCCGTAGGCTCAAAAATCTGCTGCATACCGAGTCGGGATCCGGGATCGTACTGTTCTGTGCCGCCGTTCTGGCGCTGTTGTGGGCCAATTCGCCGCTCGCTTCCGGTTACCGGGTGCTGCTCGACCTTCCCGTCGAGATCCGCATCGGTCCGCTTCACCTTGCCAAGCCCTTGCTGCTCTGGGTCAACGACGGCCTGATGGCGGTTTTCTTTTTTCTGGTCGGGCTGGAGCTGAAACGGGAGATGCTGGTCGGCGAGCTCCGCTCGCTGCGCAACGTAGTGCTCCCGGGGCTTGGTGCCCTGGGGGGGATGATCGCGCCGGCGCTCTGTTATGTGCTGGTGAACTGGGGGGATGCCGCGGCCATGAGTGGCTGGGCGATCCCTGCGGCCACCGATATCGCCTTTGCCCTCGGGATCCTGGCCCTGCTCGGTGATCGCGTGCCGCCGGCGTTGAAGGTGTTCCTGCTCTCGTTGGCGATCTTCGACGATCTCGGCGCGATCGTGATCATCGCGCTTTTTTACTCGGGGAGCCTGGCCCTCGGCGGGCTCGGGGTGGCCCTCCTCTGCCTGGTGGTGCTGTTCGTACTCAACCGCCGCAAGGTCTGCGAGTTCACCCCCTATCTGCTGGTGGGGGTGGTGATGTGGGTCGCGGTGCTCAAATCGGGGGTTCATGCAACCCTGGCCGGGGTGGTGCTGGCTTTCTTCATTCCGATGCAGAATCCACAGAATCCCGAGCAATCGCCCCTGGCAGAACTCGAACATGATCTTCACGGCGCGGTCAACTTCGGGGTCCTGCCGGTCTTCGCGCTGTTCAACGCCGGGGTCGCATTGACCGGGGTCGGCCTCGAGAGCCTGCTGCACGGGGTCCCGCTCGGGATCGCGCTCGGCCTGGTGCTCGGCAAGCAGGTCGGGATCATGCTGTTCTGTGCCGTGGGGGTCGCGCTCGGGATCGCGTCACTCCCCAAGGCGGTCAGCTGGAAGGCGATCTACGGAACGGCGCTGCTCTGCGGGGTCGGTTTTACCATGAGCCTGTTTATCGGTTCACTCGCCTTTGAAGCAACCCACACCGACATCATCTTCGACGAGCGTCTCGGCATCCTGGCCGGATCGTTCATCTCGGGCCTGGCCGGGTACCTGGTGCTGCGCAAGGTCCTGCCGGCCAGAGCCGGCGGCTGAGTTTTCGATGTTCTGGCGCCTGGCGGCCGATGCTCTCGCGCTGCTTCACGCGACCTTTGTGGTGTTCGTCGTTCTGGGCGCCCTGCTGGCTCGGAAGTGGCCTCGCATCGCCTGGCTCCACCTCCCGGCGGTCGCCTGGGGGGGCGCCATCGAGTTCGGTGGCTGGGTCTGCCCACTGACCCCGCTGGAGAATGTCGCGCGTGCCGCGGCCGGCAAGGCCGGATACGCCTCCGGTTTCATCGATCATTACCTGAGGCTCCTCCTCTACCCCGCGGGGCTGACCCGCGGTCTCCAAATCCTTCTTGGATGCACGGTCCTGGTTCTCAACACGGCGCTCTACTGGTGGGCCTGGCGATACCGGCGCGGGAGGGCCGGATGAGAGGCCTGTTGGCCGTGGCTCTGTGTCTGGGGGTGTCGCTGGTCGTCACGGGGTG
>QKBP01000080.1 GCA_003246035.1 Desulfuromonadaceae bacterium
GGTTAGCAGGGGTGGACGTTCGACGATCCGACCACACGGGGTTTGCTGTAACGCTTCATGATCGTACCTCCTCGGGTTGGGGTTGACGGTTATTTCCAGCAATGGGGATCGGGCTGATTGAAATCTCCGGTGGTGGCGAAGGCGCGCGCCGTGCAGCCGCCGAGGCAGTCGCCGAAGGCGCCGCACGACTGGCACTTCCCCTGGGCCTCCTTGTGGCGCATCGCCTTGAGCACCGGCGACTCGTGCCACAGCTCGGAGAAATCGTCCTTCAGGATGTTGCCGACGACGACCGGGATGAAGCCACAGGGAGTGATATCGCCGTTGGGGCGCAGGTGCAAAGAGAGTTTCCCGCAGGTGCTCCCCTTGACCAGGGCACTCTCCGCGTAGCCGGGGAGCGAGGCGATCACCGGGTCGTCGAAGGAGATGGTCAGGTCCGTGGTCCGCGCCTTGACCTCGAGGGCCTCGACGTAGAAATCCCGCCACTCCTGCGCGCTCAGGTCAAGCTCCTGGCGGTTCTTGAAGCCACGCCCGCTGCACTTGAAGTTGTGCAAGTAGACCTGCGCCACGCCGCGGGCGCGGGCCACGTCCAGCACCTCTTCGAGGTGCCGGTAGTTGAGGCGCGAGATCACGGTGCTCATGGTGCTGCGCACCCCGGCGGCGTGCAGGTGGTCGAGACCTGCCAGCGCCCGCCCGAAGGAGCCGGGGCAGTTGCGGAAGTCGTCGTGGAGCTCGGCGCGGTGGGCGTCAACGCTCACCCCAACCGAGGCGAACCCCGCGTCGCGCAGTTTCCCGGCACAGGCTGCGTCGAGGTGCCAGCCGTTGGTGTTCATCGAGACGTTCAGGCCGCGGTCGGCGGCGTGACGGCTCAGTTCGAAGAGGCGCGCATCGATCAGCGGTTCGCCGCCACCGAAGTTGACGAACAGCACCCCCGCCTCGGCGAGGGTATCGGCGATTGTGAGCAGCGACCCGAGGGGGAGCTCCTCGCACTCCTCGTCGCGGCTGTAGCAGTGCGCGCAGGCGAAATTACAGCGGTAGGAGAGCGTCCAGTTCATGGTCAGGGGAGCTGAAAACTCCATCGCGTCACTCTTCATGGGTCAACCACCCCCTGTTCTGCAGATCGGTTACGAACGCCTCCACGTCGGCCCGCAGTTCGTCACGCGCCACGTCGAATTCGCCCGCCAGCTCGTCGACCAGCGTCTCGAGGTCGCGGGTCCCGTCGCACAGCTGCCAGATCATCCCGCCGATCAGGTTGAGCTGGTGCATCATCCCGGACTGAATCAGGGTCACCGTACCGCTGTCGGCCGCCTCGTCTCCCGACTCGAGGGCCTCGAGCACTTCTTTTTCGCGCCGTTTCTCCACCCGCCAGATGATGTGCGGGTTGCGATGCAGGTAGGACAACGTTACCTCCGAAAGGACAAAATCATGCGCTGCCGCGCATGCGGTAAACCAGGGTGCCGACAATGCTCAACAGCAACCCCGCCAGGACCGCGATCTTCCCCGGGAGCGGCACCCCGGCCGCGCCGGCGGCTATCCCCCATGACTGCACCAGTGCGCCGCCGAGGAACATGCCGACCACCACCAGTCCGGCGTCGGTGTCCCCCTCCCCGGCCTTGATCAGCTGCCGGAAGGGGCACCCGCCGATCAGCACCGAGATCCAGCCGACCAGGAGCATGCCGAGGAAGTTCCACAGGTGTTCGGTGTGCGCCCCGGGCTGCCCGTAGAGGGCGAGGTGGAACCGCCCGGTCGCCAGGTTGACCAGCACCGCGCCGGCGACGAAGGTTGCCATCCCCGCCAGCAGCGGGGCGCGCCCGCCCAGCAGGAAGGTGTCGCGCAGGCTCCCGGTGACACAGAAGCGGCTGCGCTGGGCGAGCACCCCGAGCAGCAGCGCGGCCGGCAGCGACACCCCGAGGGCGGCGTATTCGGCGGCGCTCCCCTGGCTGGAGAACTGCACGAACGCGGGGCGCGTCACCAGCAGCACCAGCAGCAGCACGAAAAATCCGGGCATCAGCAGCCCCCCACCCCCCTGCTGGTTCCGGGGAGTCGCGGTCTCGACCCCGGCGGCCAGACCGCGCACCCCGATCCAGACCCCGGCAGCCAGCCCGGCGACGCCGGCCAGGGCGGTCAGGTCCCCGGCGGTCAGGCGCAAAAAGAGCTTGATCGGGCAGCCGATGAACACCGCGCAGCCGACGATCAGGAACATCCCGGCCACCAGCCTCGGCAGCGGCGCGCTCCCGCCACGGGAGCGGAACTCGCGGAAGAACAGGGCGCTGCCGAAGGCGCCGAGGATGAAGCCGATCAGTTCGGGGCGCAGGTACTGCATGCGCGGGTTGCCGTGGAGGCCGAGCGCGCCGGCGCTGTTTTCGATGAAACAGGAGACGCAGATCCCCGAATTGACCGGGTTCCCCCACACCGCGAGCATCCCGCCCAGCACCCCGAGGGACAGGCCGGTCACCAGGATCAGCCAGAGGTTCTTGTCCGATACGCGAAACATCTCTATTCACACCCTCCGGCCAGGCGGCTCTGGAGATAACGGAGTTCCTGCAGGGCCTTCAGCTGCCCCGGCGACGGGTCGGCAGCGCGCATGCTCTCACGCAGGCGCGGCAGCTCGTCGCTCACCAGCTGCTCGATCAAGGGGCGTCGCGACAACGGGCTCTGCGGCTCGAGGTACTCGCTGTCGAGGCGTACGGCCCGGGCGATATTGAGAATCCCCTCGTGAAGCGCCCCCATCTGCAGCTGCACCTCCCCCTTGAGCATCAGGCCGTGGGGGTCCCCCGGGTGGCTGCGGGCGATCTCCTCGATCGTCAGCAGCGCCTCGGAATAGCGCTGCTCGGTGAGCGCCTGCTGGGCCGGCCGGAAGATCGCGGCCAGGTGGTCGAGCCGCGCCTGGCGCATCAGCTGCTGCTGGACCCCGGCCTGGTAGGCTGCCGAGGTCAGGGCGGTCGATGTCCCTTTGTGACCGACCAGCAGTACGCCGAGGCCCACCAGCACCCCGAGGAGCGCGGCGAGCATGACCAGGTCGAAGCGATCGGCCTTGCGAAACTCCATCAGAACTCCTGGTAGGGAGGCATGTTGGCGCGCCGGGCCATGTCGCGCAGGATGTCGTAGTCGCTGTCGGCGAGCACCTCGAAACCGTCGATCCAGGCCGACTTGAGCACACCGACCGACTCACCGTCGATCTCCACGGTCTGTCGGGAGTTCAGCCCGGCCAGGGCCTGGCGCAGCTTGTCACGGAGCTTGGCGTCGACCCGCGGGTGAACCCCGAAGGTGCAGTAGGGGAAGATCCGGCTCTGGGCCAGAACGCGGAAATCGTCCGCGGCGATCTTCCCCTCGCGGGTCATGATTTCGAGATCGAGTGCCGGTGCCGCGGCGACATCGTAGGCACCGAAATAGACACCGTAGATCACCTTCTCGTGCTTGAACGACCCGGAGGGGAAGGCGTAATAGGCGAGATCCTTCTCCGGGTTGACGCCGTTCTCGAGCAGCAGGCTGTACTGGGCAAGAAATCCGCTCGGCGCCAGCTGGGGCCCGAAGATCATCCGCTTCCCCTTGAGATCCGCGAGGGTCTCGATGTCACTGTCCCGCCGCACGATGATCGCACCCGCGGTGCGCGGCCCGAAGTTGCCGCGCTTCTCGGTCGCCACCAGCTGCAGCTGGTGATCCTCGTGCAGCACCAGGTACAGCAGCGAGTTGGTGTGGGTGATGTCGAACTCACCCCTGGCGTAGCGCTCCTCGAAATCCTGGGTGTCGACCGGCACCGCCTCGAGCCGGACGCCGAGCTGCTGCTCGAGGTAACGGGTCAGGGGGGCGAAGCGCGCGCGGGTCTCGGCCTCGCTGTTGCAGTTCATGTAGCCGATCCGCAGAACCTCGCCCGGCTTTTCCTGGCTGCAGCCGGCCACCAGGCCGACGCACATCACGAGGGCCAGAACCCCCCACTTCGACATCACGTTCATAAACTCCCACATCCTCGGTGTCATTCCGCGAACGCCGGGGCGCGCTCCAGCGGCTCACTCCAGTCGACGGCACCCAGACCCGCACGCCGGTGCCCCGCGAAGACCGACTCGGGGAGGCGCTGCACCGGGACGTCGCCCCACCAGTTGCGGCGCGCGTCGACATCATTCAAGCCCTCATTGTAGAGGGCATACATACCATTGTCGCTCAGGTCGTTGCGGCGCAGCAACCCCGTCGCGTCAATCCACTTGACCCCGGAGCGCCCGTTGTGGCGGATCCGGTTATCCTCGACCGTCACCTCGCTCTCCTCGAGGAACAGTCCGTGTTCGCTGCTGTGCTCGATCCGGTTGCCGCGGACGAGGCCGTTGCTGCGCTGCAGGTAGACGCCACGACGGTTGCCGTCGACCCGGTTCCCGCTCAGCACCACCTGCGAATCGCGCAGGTTGAGGCCGTTGACCAGGTTGTCGCGCACCGCGCAGCCGCGGATCTCGACCTCGCTGTAGACGCAGCGAAGCCCCCAGTAATTGCCGGCGATCTCGCTGTCACGAATCACCACCTTCGAGTCGCGGAACTGGATGCCGTTGAGGTTGTCGGCGATCCGGCAGCGCTCCAGGGTGACCGTCGACTCCTGGAACTGCACCCCGCGCAGGTTGCGCTCGAAGCGGCTGTCGGCCAGCTCGGCCGACGCGAAATGCGCGTGGAACCCTCGGTAGCCGTATTCGACGCGGACATGCTCGAGGCGGCTGGGCGGGTCGTCGCTGGCCATGATGTTGACCGCCCCCCAGTCCCCCATCGCCGGGACTGCCTCCGCCGAGGTGAAGACGATCGGCGCGGCCTCGCTGCCGAGTGCGCGCAGGGTCCCCTGGGCGAAGAGTTCGTGCTCGCCGATCCCGTCGCCGTTGCTGTCGTAACGGGTAAAACGCACCGTGGTCCCGGGGCGGATCTCCAAGGTCACCAGCGGGGCGACGGTGAGCACCCCGTCGATCAGCACCTCGCCGCTCCAGACCGTGTCCTGCCAGAGGGTCTGCTCGCCGCGGTAGACCAGGGTCTCGGCGGCAGCCGGCAGGGTCCAGGCGAGCACCAGCAGGGTGACGAGCAGGGCTCTCATCGCTCCCCCCCGAGGCGCATCTGCGCCGTGCGATTGCCGCTCAGGGTATTCCCCTCGGCCAGGGCGGGGTCGGCGCAGACCAGCCCGACGCCGTTCTCTTCGATGCGATTATCGGCCAGCTGCGGGGCGCTGGCGGCGTCGACGAAGACCCCCTCCTCGGCCTGGCCACGGACCAGGTTGCCGACCAGCACGGGGGTCGCCCCCTGCCAGCAGAAGATCCCGGCTTCGCCGTCGAGGACCGCGCTGTCACGCACCTCGATCGACGCAGCCTGCTGGAAGACCAGCCCGTAGCGGCACTGTTCGAAACGGCTCGCCCGGATCCGCCCGGGAGTGGCGACCGCCCAGACCCCCTGCTCGGCGCGGCTGAGCCGGGTGTGCTGCAGCTCGAGGCGCTCGGCCCGGTCGGCGATGATCCCCGCCCAGGCGACCGGCTCCTCGAAGTCCCCGTCGATCACGAAGACGACCGGGGCGTCGGCCGCGCCGAGACTGTCGAGACGCCCGCGGATCAGCAGCTCGGTGGCGCTCGAAAGCTGCTCCGGCTCGATCTTGGTGCTGCGGGTGGGGCGCACCCGGATGCGCGTCCCGGCGGCGATCTCGAGGGAGCTCCCCGCCGGGATGATCACGTCGTCGGCAAGCACCACCTCCCCCGCCCAGCGGGTTGCACCGACCAAGATGCCGGCGTATTCCCGCGGCGTCTGCGGCGTCGCCGCGAGGCAGGCGCCGAGCAGCAGGAGCGCGGGGAGACTCAGCAGGGCCCTCAGATCCATGCGCGCTCCATCAGCAGGCGGCGCACCCGCGCCCTGGGGGGCTCGCCCCCGGCCACGTCGCGCACCAGCCCGTCGAGCAGCGCGCGGTCGAGCAGGCCGTCGAGCTTCCTGAGCGCCGGGGCGACGGTGGTGAACTGCAGATCCTCCAGCGGCCGCGGGCCGGCAAGCAGCAGGGGCCCGCCGGCGAGTTCGAGCAACACCGCGAGACGCTCCGAAGGTGCCGCGACGATCGCCAGGTCGAGGCGCTCGGCGACGACTTCGGCGACCGGGTCGTTCCCCTCGAGGGGGACGAGGACCGACTCGACCCCGGTCTTCTCCTTCACGTAGAGGCTGACCAGCTCGGCCAGCACCACCCCTTCCGTC
>QKBP01000089.1 GCA_003246035.1 Desulfuromonadaceae bacterium
GCTGGTGGTCGCCGCCGCGGCGATCTCGACCCTGCACCAGAGCTCCCTCGGCACCTTCTTCCTGATCACCGTCGACAAGCTCCACGAGCTCTGGTACAACCCGCTGCTGCCGCTGCTGTTCTGGATCAGCGCCATCGCCACCGGCCTGTCGATCATCATCGTCGAGGCGACCGCCAGCCACAAGTGGATGGGGCAGCCGAACGAGGGCGAACTGCTGCGCACCCTGGCCAAGATCCTCCCCTGGATTCTCGGCGTCTACCTCACGGTGCGCATCGGCAGCCTGCTGTTTCTCACCGACGGGCCGCTGTTCGACCGCCCGGGACTGACCCTCTCGTTCATCCTCGAGGTCGGGGTCGGCTTCGCGCTGCCGTTTCTGATGCTGCTGCGCGGCAGGGTGCGGCTCGACGACCGGCTGCGCACCATCGCCGCCTGCCTGGTCATCTTCGGGCTGGTGATGAACCGCTTCAACGTCTCGATGATCGGCATGATGGACCCGCAGCACATCTACCTGCCGTCCCTGATCGAGACGGTGGTGACCATCGGCATCATCGCGGCGCACATCCTGTTCTTCGTGCTGATCGCCAAGTACTTCCCGATCTTCGAACACCATCCGGAGACGGTCGACTACACCATCCCCGACCGGATGCGCAAAATCGAGACGGCCGCCGAACAGGCCTGATCGACGTGGTTCCAAACAAAAAAGCCTGCGGCAAATGCCGCAGGCTTTTTTTTAAGCTCTTCAGGATACATGAAGATGCCATGCCTCAGGGTAAATCCATTTGAGGTGAGAGCACCCTCGGAAGGATATCGATCTTTCGGTAGGTTTCTGGGGACATTTGCCAGCCCAAGGCGATGGCCGGTGACTTACGATGGACAAGCGTATTTTTTAAAAGGCCTTGATGGATCGGGACAATGTCGGCTGGCCGACAGACGGAATCTCTCAAAGCCGGTATGTATAGGGCACGGTTCACATCCAAAGACAAAGGATTCGATTATGAACGCTACCGACGTGCCCGATCGCTACGTTTCTTTCAAGGGAATCGATTTTGAAGGGAATACCCAGAGAGTTGTCGATCTGCTGCAGCGACATCTTGATAACCCGGAGAGCGACAACCCTTTTTACAGAAAATTAAGTGAGTACCTCGATCGGGTTGAAAAAGGTGTCCCGGTAAACGGCAAACATATGGATAAGCTGTTTTTTATCCACTGTTACATGAATAACATTCTGGAAGTTTTCGAAAATGCGGGAGACGAGGAGGGGGTGCGGATGCTCGCAAAGGTCGAGCGTGAATGTTGTTGAGGCCTTTTATTCCACGCCGGTGACCCTGGGGATCAAGCGCTGATAATCCTGGTAAGAGAGGCTGGTCTGCCAATGGCCGCTGAGCATTCCCGCAGCAACCCCCAGCAGCATCAAGCCGGTGACCAGGAGGCCAAACGCTCTTTTACCTAACGGCATTCTCCACCAGGGAATGACCATGTTGAGGGTCCCTGGCTCAGGGCAGCCCTCAACACAGGTCAGGCAACCGGTACATTCGGGAGAGGCTATTGCGCTGCAGGTGTTCACGGGGAGCCTTGAGGGGCAATTGCGACCGCACGTACCGCACCCGCTGCAGTTCGCGGCGTTCCGTCGAATCTTCAAGGGGCTCAAAAGGGCCATGAGGCCGACCAGGGCTCCATAGGGGCAAAGGTAGCGGCACCAGAAATGCCGATAGATCATCGAGGTCGCGGCCAACATGGCGATGACGCCGGCTGCGGCAGGGGAGAGGTCGGTAAAAAAGTGTAACATTTTTACGTCGCTGACCGCCCAGTAGGGGCTGTCAAGGAGGCCCGCGATGGCCCTGACCGGCATGTCGATCAGGATCAGTTTGACGAAAAAGAGCAGCAACGCGTATTTGACGAGCCGCAGCAACACATCGAGCCAATGCCAGAGGCGGAAGGTGCGTCCAAAGAGCCTCTGCCCAAGAGCCCCGCAAAGCTCGGATAGCGTTCCGACACAGCAGATCCAGGAGCAGAAGGCCCTGCGGGCGAGGAGGGAGATCCCCAGGAAAGTGAGCAGCAGCACCAGGGCCGCAGGGTGAACCGGGTCAACCTCTCCGGTAACCAGCCAATATTTGAGGCTTGCCAAGGCGCCTACCGGAAGAAAGGCCTCGACTCCTACCGGCCGGATGTAAGCCGGAGTGAGGTCGGCAGATTCGAAATGGTGCACGAAAAGCGCGAACTGCACGCCGATTCCCAGGCAGACGAGCAGAAACACCCCTTGCACCAGCCGCCGCGGCGAGAAGTCCTTTTTCAGCGCGGTCAAATCCATCCGATACCTCCGATTCAGCTCTTCCCTACGGATTGCGAGATGGTCATCAAGCCTGACCCTGGCGGCCAAGGTTTCTTCGGCCGTCCCCGGCCAGCAACGGGCAACGCCCGCCTAGCCCAACTCCGGGGATTGTCCCTCCCCGCAGGGACGGCCATGGATGATCGCAAAACCACTGTAGCTCAAAGCGCGGTCTAGGGTCTGTCGGGTAGCCGACAGCTTGGGGAAAAGTCAAAAGGAAACGGTCCACCGGAAAATCCTTCGGAGCGAAGCTCGAGGCAAGTCAGGGGGGGCTGTGCCAGTTTTTGAGCCGGTCGAGATCCCTGATCAATAGGGATCGGCGGTTGAGTTTTTCGAGGACCTCGGACTTGATCAGTTCGTTAAGCAATGTGGAAATCGTCTGCCGAGTCGTGCCAATGAGCTGGGCGACTTCCTCCACGGTCAAGCCAAGTTCCACCGAGACCCCTTCAGGGTGCGAGCGCCCCCTTTCCTCGGCGGCGCTGACCAGAAAGTCGAGGAGGCGCATTCGCGAATCCTTGAAGGCCAGCCCTTCGATAATCGTAATAGAGTTTGTCAGCAGCTCCCCCAGGACCTTAACCATGACCGCGGTGATCTCGGGATTATCGAGGGCTTTTTGCTGAAAGTGGCGGGTACTGCCGAGCAAAATGACCGATTCGTCCAGGGCCTCGGCGAAGGCCCTGGTATGGGTGCTGAAAATATCACCAGGCTCCAGCAGGGCCAGGGAAAACTCCCGGTCTTCGTAGGACAGGAAGACGCGCACCCTGCCGCTCTTAACGATGAACAGGTTGTCCCCGTCATCGTAAGGGGTGCATACCATGGCCTTTCTGGCGTATTTCTGTTCCTTGAAGTCCTTGGCGACATCGGCATACTCGGACGATTCGAAGAACTTGATCAGGTCAATGTTGGTCAGCTTCATCTTTGCAGGCATGGCCATTTCCTTCGCAAAACGTCTCGAACTGTCAGGTTACCCCCCAAACCATACCATTCAGGGCTTTCGAGCCGCAAACCATGAGGGTTCAGATCTGGTAGACAGAACCGGGGGGAGCATGTCCGTGACAAGGGGGCGGCACAACCTGCCCATTCGAGGGGATCTTCGGGGTGCCTTGCCTGCAGCCGTCAAGGTGGGCGGAACGGTGCGATCCGTTGTCCACGGCGGGAGATGGACCGGTCCGAGAGGACCCGGGCTTCGACCTGTGGCCCAAGCAGAAGGGGTTGTGCTGGCGGGGGCCGATCTCCGGAAACCCCTGGGGACAAGGGGAAAGGATGCCACGTGAAGATTCGGTGCTCGATGTCGAGCACCGGGTTTTCAACCGTGGACTCCGGAGCACCTTTGGTCAGGCCTCGTTTGAGCGGGCATCACCTCGACGCATCGCTCATCTCCACCCAGAAGGTGGCGCCTCCGCCGGGGGTCTCCTCGACCCAGGCGCGGCCCCCGTACCGGTGCGCGATCTTCTGCACGATGGCGAGGCCGACGCCGGTCCCTTTGCTCCCCTGGCCGCTGCGGCCGCGCACGAAGAGCTTGAAGATCGTGTCGCGTTCCGCCGCCGCGATCCCCGGCCCGTGATCGCGCACATAGAAACGCGCGTTGCCACCGGAGCGCTCACCGGCCACCTCGATCGTCCCCGGCTGGCTGCCGGCATACTGCAGCGCGTTGCCGATCAGGTTCGTGAACACCTGGAATAACAGGGTGTGCGGAACGCAGAGGCTCGGCAGCGTCCTGATTTCGATCTCCATCCTCTTCTCCAGGGCCAGGCCCCCCAGGCCGAGCATGACCTCCTGAACGACCTCGGCAAGCTCGACCGGAACGGCGGTCGGTTCCTCGACATGGCTCACCTGCGAGAACGCCAACAGGTCCTCGAGCAAGGTGGCCATCCGCCTGCCCTGATTTTCCATCTCCTGCAGGCACTTGAGGACGTCCGCGTCGAGCCGGTCCTGGTGGGCCCATCGGAGGTGCTCGGCGTAGCCGATGATCGGGGTCAGCGGCGCGCGCAGGTCGTGGGAGACCGTGTGCACGAAGGCGTCGAGTTCCCGGTTGGCCTCCTTGAGCTTCTCTTCGGTCTGCTTGCGATCGCTGATATCGCGGATCGATTCGATCGCCCCGGCGAAGTTGCCGTCCTGGTCGAGGAGCCGCGAGGCGGTGGCCCAGACGTAGGCCCCCTTGCCGTCGTAGAGCCCCGGCAGGTACTGCTCGACGTATTTGGTGTCGCCCCGTTCTCCGATGACGTCGTAGTGCGCCTTCTGCTCCAGGTCGGGCGAGCCGACCAGGTCGATCAGGAGCGGCCGTCGCTTGCCGTAGAAGGGGACCGCGTAGGCGTGCTCGGACTGGCCGAGCATCTCCTGCTTGCCGACGCCGCTCATGCTCTCCATGGCCCGGTTCCAGGCGACGACCTGGCGCTGCTGGTCGATCACGAAGGTCGCGTCGGGGAGAAACTCGATGATGTCCTGCATCTGCCGGTGGGCGACCCGCAGCTCCTGCTCGGCATGCTTGCGGTCGGTAATGTCGCGGATCGATTCAATCGCGCCGACCAGGTTCCCCTCGGGGTCGTAGAGTGGCGAAGCCTTGAGCCAGACGTACGCCCCCTCCCCCCCGTAGAGGGTCGGCATGAAGCGCTCGGCAAACAGGATCTCCCCCTTCTGCTCGAAGTAGCTGTACTGGGCGGCGACCTGCGGATCGCAGTCCCCGATCAGGTCGATCAGCGTCGGCGTGCGCTCCCCGTAAAGCGCCTCGGCGTAGGCATAATCGCCCTGGCCGAGGATCTGCTCCTTGCGTACCCCGGTCTTCAGCTCCATCTCGCGGTTCCAGGCGGTGACGTTTCTCTCCTGGTCGATGACAAAGGTCGCGTCGGGCAAAAACTCGATGATGCTCTGCAGCTTCTGGTGGGCGGCCAGGATCTCCATCTCGGCCTTGCGGCGGTCGCCGATATCCTGGACCTGGGCGACGAAATGAAGGAAGGTCTGCTCGCTGTTGGAGGAGAGGGCCACGGTCGGATGGCCCCAGACGATCGACCCGTCCTTGCGCACATAGCGCTTCTCGTAATCGAGGCTCTTGTGGTGCCCGGCCTTCAACTCCCCGTAGAGCCTCTCGGTCTTGGGGCGGTCCCAGGGGTGGGTGATGTCATTCAGCTTGAGGCGCGTGAGCTCCCGCTCGGAATAGCCGAGGAGCTCGCACAGGGCCGGGTTGACCTGGAGGAGCGCGCCGTCGGCTCCCACGATCGCCATCCCGGCCGACGCCGAGGCGAAGATCGAATCGAACGGCACCTCGCGGCCCGGGTCCGCCGCTTGCGCCGACTCGGGGCCGGGGTCGTCCGAACAGGCCTGCAGGCTCATCTCGACCGTCTCCGCGATGCCGGACAGGGTCGTGTCCGTCTTGACCAGGTAGGTCGCCGCCCCCCCGCCGAGCAGCGCCTGCGCCGCGCTGCGCTCTGCTTCGCGCCCCATGAGCACGAGCGGGCAGAGCGACCCCTGGGCGAATTTCGCCCGGAGACTGTCCCCGGCGTTGGCCATCTGGCGAACGTCGACGAGCATCAGGTGCGGTAGCGTCGCATCGAGGAAAGCCTCGGCGTCGCCGAAGTTTTCGGCCACGCTCAACGCGACCGGGACGTGCCAGGCGTCCAGCGCTGCTTTCACCCGCGCCACGTCCGGAGCGTGATCATCGACCATGAGGATGCGTAACGTGTCGTTCATTTGCTCACCCCTTCGCTGCGTGATACAATCGGGACGCGACTGCGAGGGGGTATTGTAAACCACCGCCACATACCAATAAAGGTAAATAATTCGATAT
>QKBP01000005.1 GCA_003246035.1 Desulfuromonadaceae bacterium
GCCGCCTGATCAGCGAAGCGCTGGAGCTCGGCAAGGGAGTCAAGGCCCGCGCGGCCCGCCTGCTCGGGATCAACCGCACCACCCTGGTCGAAAAGATCAAGCGTCTGGAGATGGAATGATCCGGACCGGGCCGACCGTCCAGGGAGTCCTGGCAACCTATCTCCAGCTGCTCGGGGAGATCGACACCTGGTTCACCTCGTGTCAGGAACGCTATCCCGAGCACATCGCCTGTCGCAAGGGGTGCAGCGCCTGCTGCCGGGGCCTGTTCGACATTTCCCTGCTCGATGCGGCCCTCCTGCAGCAGGGCTTTCGCCGTCTCCCAGAAACACAGCGACGCACCGTAGAGGCCCGCTGCCGCGACCGGGTCGACGCCCTGACGCGCCGCTGGCCAGGCTTTTCCCCACCCTGGCTGCTTAACCGTCTTCCCGAGACATCCTGGCAACAGATGCCCGAAGACGACGAAACCCCCTGCCCGCTTCTAGCGGACTCGGGGGCCTGCCTGGTCTATGAACATCGTCCGATGATCTGCCGTCTTCACGGCCTCCCGAACATCGATACTTCGGGGGAAGACTTTACTTCCGAGGTCTGCAGCAAGAACTTCGTCGCCCGCACCATGAGGTCCCATGATGGTCTCCCTTGGAAATTCCGGGAGACGTTCCAGGCCGAATTCGCCCTGATCGAAACGTACAGCACGATACTGACCGGATCTCCGTTGCGTGAGCTCGATACCTTCATCCCCTGTGCGCCGTTGATCGACTTCGACGGGACCGACTGGGCGTACATTGCCCGGCGTTACGCGCCCGAGTAGGGTTGAAGCCCCGCCATCAGGCCGTTGCGAAAGGCCTCTCTCAGCGCTGCGGGTTCAAGCACCTCCACGTGGGGGAGATAGGAGTAGAGCCAGGCGAGCAGCTCTTTCTCGCCGCCGGCTTCCATACTCAGGACCAACGCACCATCCTCCTGGTCTTCCAGCCTCTGGCTCGGGTGCCACTGTCGTTCGCGGATCAGGTGGGCCACCGGCGCCCCGAAGCGGACCCGGATCGGCTGCGGTTCGTCGGCAATCAGTCCGAAGGCGCCGCCGATGAGAGCGGCCACCGAGAAATCTTCCGGGATCTCGAAGCGCTCCTCGAGCAGGGTGATCCCCTCGATACGGTCGATCAGAAAGAGCCTGAGCGCCTCGCGGTTATGGGCATACCCCCCCAGGTAAAGGGCCCCGTCGTAAAACAGCAGAGTGTACGGGTCGAAACGGTAGCGATCCGTGGCACGCCGGGCGGGCGTGTATTCGAGCTCGATGCCGTACTGGTAGAGAAGCGCGCGGCGCAGATCCGTGAGCAGCTTCTGCTGGCGCGAGTAATCACGCACCCCCTGGAAACGGGGCGCGACCGTCTCGGCGATCCGCTCGAGGTGGGCAACGCTGCGGGGGGGGAGGCTGGAGCGGATACGGCCGAAGATGGCGTCGAGATCCTCCTGGAACGGCGTCCCCGCCAGAAAGGCGAGCTGCCCCCGACAGAGATACAGGGTCATCAGCTCTTCGAGGGAGAACGTCAGGGGGGGGAGATTCTTGAACCCGGTCAGGAACCGGTAGAGCGCCCGGCCGTCCGCGGTCGACTCGCGGGTAAGCGGATAACCGGCGGCGGCGATCGCCTCGAGGTCACGATAGATGGTCCGGCGCGTCACCCCGGTCTCGTCCACCAGCTCCTCGAGCGTTGCGCCGTACCGGGCCTCCAGGATCCGGATGACGTCGTGCAGCCGCGCTGCCTGGCTGTACTTCTTGGCCGGCTTGCCGGGGCGCCTAGCGTTCGCTGCCATCGCATTCCTGATAATAGGTATATTTGTGAGACTTGCCGCGCACCTGTTCCTTGGGGTACTTGCGGATGTTCTTGGCCATCTTGTCGAGCACGGTGCGCGAAAGATCCAGGCCTAGGGCATTGGCGAGCGACAGACTGTAGATGACAATGTCGGCCAGCTCCTCGCCGATATCTGCGAGAGCGTCGGCATGGAGATTCTTCGACTGTTCGACGGTCAGCCACTGGAAGTGCTCCATCAGCTCGGCCGCCTCGATGGCGATCGACATGGAGAGGTTCTTGGGGGTATGAAACTGCTCCCAGTCCCGCTCACGGACAAATTGGGCCATCCGGTCCTTGAGTTCCTGAAGTGTCGTCTGTGCGTCGCTCATGCCCTCTCCTTCTTTCATTCTCGCCCTTCTGCCCCGAACCCCTTCAACCACCCTGCAGGGTAACGAGAGCTTGCAACAGCGCTTCGTTGTCGGGGATCCCCTTCTGCTTGAAATAAACCTTGCCATCCTGTCCGATAATATAGGCGACCCGGCCACGATCAAATTTTTTCTGCAGGGCACCGCCGCGGTCACTGATCAGGGGGAATGCGATCCCGTACTTGCGTGAGAAGCGTTCATGCGTCTCCAGATCGTCGGGGCTGATACCCAGAACCTGGGCATTGAGTTTTTCGAAGCGGGCCAGATCCCGCTGAAAAACCAGCAGCTCCTTCTTTCAGACCGGGGTGAAGTCGGCGTAATAGAACGCCAGCACCACCGGCCCCTCGAGGCGCAACTGCTCCAACCGGATGATCCCGAGCGTCGATTCGGCGACAAAATCCGGGGCCACATCACCGACTTCCAGCGCCTGGGCCGAAAACCCCGTCAGCACCAGCCACCCGGCAGCCATAAGGCTGCGGACCGTCTTGCGCATGATCTTCTCCTTTCATACATGGTCATGACACCTCAGGCAAGCACAAGCCGAAACCGACATATTTGGACAGGCTCGCTGCACAAAGCCTCATGAACAAAGATTTCGTTGACCTGCAGCGCTGTGATTGCTAGGAATAGCGACCATGCGCTATCTGGTTATAATTTACATCTTGCTCTTCGCGGCGGGCTCAGTTGCCTTTTCCGCACCTGCAGAATCGGAACGGGGCGCGGCACTTTACTCGAGGCATTGTGCCAGTTGCCACGGCCCACTTGCAAGCACCGACAAACCCAACCGGCCTTCCGGACGCATTGCCTCGGCGATCCGCGTTCTCCCTTCGATGTACAGCCTCAAATTTCTCAGTCGCAGCGAGCTCGACGAGATCGCCACGGCACTCGCCAACCCACTCCCTTAATTATCTGAAGTACCTACTTTCTTGCGCAATATTCACACCAGGTGGTAAGCTTTTAACGAAATTGCGCCCTTTTTCATGAGTAATTCAGTGGGGAATATGCGTACAGCCATTATCACGTCAACTATCTGTCTCTCTGTTCTCGTCGGCCTTGCCTGGGGTGAAGCCTCGGCGGAACGAGGAGCAGGCCTCTATGCCCAACATTGCGCAGCATGTCACGGTGCACTGGAGGAAACGGTAAAACCTGACCGCCCTTTCGGAAGGATCGCCTCGGCGATCCGCATCGTCCCCTCCATGTATCACCTCAAAAGATTAAGCCGTGACCAACTCGAGGACATCGCGGCGGCGCTTGCAACGAGCCACCGTTAACCGATCCGGGGTTATTGCGACGGCATCTCCCCCCTGAGTTTAATCCACCCTCTCCGTTTCACAACGTTGCGCCCCTGAAAGACTAAGGATGCGCGCACAATCCGTAGCATCTCGTCTTGACAATCTCCCCGACACACCTTTTAATGTACTGAGCGTTAACCCTATTCCCTTTTCAGGAGGATGTTATGCGTACTTCCCTGCTTTCCCTGCTCGCCCTTGCCGCCCTGCTGCTCGCCGTACCTGCCCTGGCTGGCCAGGCCCACAACAACACCGGTTGCGGTCTCGGTACCATGCTGTGGGAAAACAACGCTGACGGTTCGGTCGTCTCCCAGTCCCTGCAGGCGACCACCAACGGAACCTTTGGCAACCAGACCTTCGGCATCACCTCCGGCACGCTCGGCTGTGACCAGCCCGACAACATCATCAAGAACGACCGGGCCCTGGCCTTTGCTGCCGACAACATGGACCTGCTCGCTCGCAACATCGCCACCGGTCAGGGTGAAACCCTCGATACCCTGGCGGAGCTGATGGAAATCCCTGCGGCTGAGCGCAGCGCGCTGTATGCCAACCTGCAGCAGAATTTCAACCAGATTTTCGTGACCGGCGACGAGACCGCCGGCGTGGTCCTCGACCGGATCGCCGTTTACACCCTGTAATGCTCTTCGGCCGCCCTACGGCAGCCAAACGGCATGCTCGAAACAAGCTCAAGGGGAGAAAACTCCCCTTGAGTTTTGTTTTTCTGCTCCTGTTTTGTGCAGCCCCCCTCCTGATCGGCGCGACCATCCCCCCGGCTCAACAGGAAGAGCTCCACGTGCGTATCGACCAGGAACATCTGGCCGATGCCCGTGCCTGGGAGGTCTTGCTCCATTACAAGCCGAATCTGTTCGGCTCACCGGTCAGCCTGATCGACGACCCCAACTTCTTCCTCGCCGACGTTGGCAAGACTGACCCGGCAGCCGAGCTGCATGCGACTCTCGAGGCCCTGTTCGACCCTGTTCCAGACGTCACCCCCCAGCAGCATGTCCGCTGCCGCTTCCCCGCGCGCAGCGCATGGCTGATCGAACAACTCGACCTTGACGCGAACCTCCTCCCCGCGCCCCAGTGCTCCGAGCTCGACACGGCCCTGGAGAGTATCGACCCGCAATCCGCGGTGCTGATTTTCCCGGGCAACCACAACAACAGCCCGGCATCGATGTTCGGGCACACCCTGATCAGTATCGAAGGCCCCTACCAGAGCCGTCTCCTCTCCTTTGCCGTCAACTACGCCGCCCACACCGACGAAACCAACGGCGTGCTGTTTGCGCTCAAAGGGGTTTTCGGACTCTACCCGGGCTACTATTCAATGCTCCCCTACTATGTCAAGGTCCGGGAATACAACGACCTGGAGCGACGGGATGTCTGGGAGTACGAGCTCAACCTCGATCACGACGAGGTGCGTCGCCTGACCCTGCACGCCTGGGAGCTGCAGAACATCGCCTCGGCCTATTACTTCTTCGATGAGAACTGTTCCTACAACCTGCTCTTTCTGATCGAGGCCGCCCGTCCAGGTGTCAACCTCACCGACCGGAACCGTCCGTGGGTGATCCCGATCGACACGGTCCGGATCGTGCGAGACGCAGGCCTGGTCAGCAAGATCGTCTACCGTCCCTCGAAGGCCACCCGGATCGCCTCGCTCGCTTCCAAGATGGGGGACGAGGAGACCGCCCTGGCCCTCGATCTCCTGGCGGGCGACATCGCACCCCGGGACATTGCCGATTCAGGAATGGCCCGTGAAGCCCAGATGCGAATCATCGACGTCGCCATCGAGACCCTGGAGTTCCGCTACTACCGGGACGAGTTCAGTCAGCAGGACTACCAGGCCCGTTCTCTGGAATTGCTGCGCGTGCGTAGCGGTCTCGGCCTGGCCGACGATGACTACCACCAGTTCCCACAACGCGACGATCCCGACCGGGGGCACGGCTCCAACCGATTCGCCCTCGGCGGAGGGTATTGGAACGACGACGGGTACGTGGAGGCCCGGCTTCGCCCCGCCTACCACAACCTGCTCGATGCCGATGAGGGGTATCTCCCCGGCTCGCAGATCGATTTTTTTAACCTGACCGGACGCTACTATCCGGAGCGGGACAAGGGGGAACTCTACGCCTTCGACCTAGTCAACATCGTCTCCCTCTCGCCGCGCCACGCCTTCTTCCACCCGACCTCCTGGAAGGTCGAGACCGGCTTTCGCCAGCACCTCTTCGCCGATCGCACCGACCACCTCGTTTACCGCCTCAACCCCGGCGGCGGGTTGACCTGGGGGAATAGCCGAAGGATGGCCTTCGTCCTGGCGGAAGCCGACCTGCTGGTCAGCGGTCGTTTCGAGGAGAGCCACGCGGCAGGCGGTGGTGCCACGCTCGGTGCACTCCTGACCCTGACCCGCGACTGGAAGCTCTACGCCACGGGGCGGCATATCTGGTACGAACTCGGTGACAGGCACCGTGCCCTGGAGACCAGCCTGAAGCAGAACTGGCGGCTGACGGCAAACTCAAGCCTC
>QKBP01000095.1 GCA_003246035.1 Desulfuromonadaceae bacterium
GTGATCGCCAGGTCGACCGCCGGCTCGGCCAGTCGCACCCCCCCGGCCACGTTCACGAAGATGTCCTGGGCCAGCAGCGACAGGCCGGCCTTCTTCTCCAGCACCGCCACCTGCAGCGAAACCCGGTTGTGGTCGAGGCCCATGGTGGTACGCCGCGGCGTCCCGAAGGACGTGCCGGAGACCAGCGCCTGCACCTCGACCAGGATCGGACGGGTCCCCTCCATGGACGGGACGACCACGCTGCCGGGCGCGTTCTCGGGGCGCTCGGCGAGAAACATTTCCGACGGGTTGGCGACCTCGGCCAGACCGCGGTCCTTCATCTCGAACACGCCGATCTCGTTGGTCGAGCCGTAGCGGTTCTTGACGGCGCGCAGCACCCGGTAGGCATGTCCCGGATCCCCCTCGAAGTAGAGGACCGTGTCGACGAGGTGCTCGAGCATGCGCGGACCGGCCAGCGCCCCGTCCTTGGTGACGTGGCCGACCAGGAAGGTCGAGACCCCCTCGCGCTTGGCCAGGTGCATCAGGCGCGAGGCGCACTCGCGTACCTGGCTGACGCTCCCCGGCGCCGACTCGAGATCGCCGGTGAAGATCGTCTGGATCGAGTCGATGACCAAAAAATCGGGCTTGAGCTCCCGCACCTGCTCGAACACCACCTCGAGAGAGGTCTCGGCGAGCAGGTACAGCCCCTCGGCCTCGACCTTGAGACGATCGGCGCGCATCCGCACCTGGCGCGCCGACTCCTCGGCGGTGACATACAGCGCCTTGCCGTGCCCGGCGAGCCGGGCCGAGGCCTGCAGCAGCAGGGTCGACTTGCCGATCCCGGGATCGCCACCGATCAGGGTCAGAGAGCCGGGGACCACCCCGCCGCCGAATACCCGGTCGAGCTCCGCGATGCCGCAAAAAATGCGCTGTTCCGCGCGCATGTCGACGTCGGAAAGCCGGACGTGTGTCGAACCCTTGACACGCGCCGCCCCCTTCCTGGCCACCACCTGGGTCTCCTCGACCAAGGTGTTCCACTCCTGGCAGTCGGGGCAGCGCCCCAGCCATTTAGGGCTCTGCAAGCCACATTTCTGGCAGCTGTACACGGTTTTCTGCTTTTTCATGGCGTCCTTTCGTCAGGCGTTGCCATTATGGTTTCACCGGCGGCCCCTGTCAATCCTCGCGACCAGCACGATCGGCGTAAATCTTGCAAGATTTTCAGTTATTTAAGCCTGGGCCCTGTCATGAAATGTCACTCACGAAAATCAGATGCATTTTATTTTTTCGGACGCCGGCTGTTGCCCGTCCTGTCCCTGCTCCTGCTCGCCACATCTGCCCAGGCCGTGACGGTCCTCTTTCCGACCGCCAACAACGGCTCGACCACCCAGGGTGAAGTCTACCGCATCAACCTGATCGAGTCGCTACCGAACCATACCGTGCTACTCGCCTGGTCCGGCGGTGACCTCGCCACGGCGGCGCTGATCTCCGACGTGGTCTACATCAATTCGGAGATCACCGCGTCGCGCATCAACACCAAGCTGCGCGACGCCTGCATCGGCGTGGTCCTCGAAGAGGGGCAGCTCTCCGACGAGTTCGGCTTCAGCTCCTCGACCGCCAACCCCTCGTACACCTCGATCGTCATCACCGACAACACGCACCCCATCACGTCCTCGTTCGCCACCGGCCCGCTGCAGATCTTCACCTCCAGCGAGCGGCTCAAGTTCATGCGCAACACCCTCTTCCCCAACGCCGCGACCCAGAGCCTGGCCCACGAGAACGGCGACAGCTCCTCGCTGACCATGGCCTACCTCGAAATCGGCGATGCCCTTCACGACGGCGGGGTGGCCGCGGGACGCCGGGTCTACCTCCCCTGGGGCGCGAGCATGGACTTTGATGCGATGTCCAACCTGAACGCCAACGGCGAAACCATCCTGCTCAACTCGATCCTCTGGGCGGAGGCGGCCAAGGGGTGCAAACAGCTCTCCAAGCGGGCCTTCCTCCCCGACGGCACGGTGCTGACCGGAGACGGCTCGGAGACCCTCCCGCGCGGCACGAACCTGCAGTTCCTGATCTACTTCAACAACCCGGGAGTGGCCCAGAACGACATCGAGGTGAGCGACGTGCTCCAGCCGACCTTTGCCTACCAGAGCGACAGCATGCACACCGCGACCATGGCCGCCTGCGCCAACCTGGTCTGCACCGCCGCCGAGGAGCAGGCCATCTACGCCGCCGTCAGTACAGCACCGGCGCGCACCGACGGCACCGGCGACGACGAGGTCAGTTACACCGCCGTGACCCTGACCGTCGAGGCCGGCGACCGGGTCAACGCCAACAGCCGGCTCGATGTCGGGGCCGGCCAGCTGTGGGCGCTGCTGTTCGACGCACGGATTGCCCAGTAAGGGAGAGTAACAAGCTCACACCGACCAGACACTGGAAAAGGGCAAACCCCGGGCAACCGGGGGACGCAAAGCCACCTGTCCCGCCGCGGGATCGAGGGGCTGTCGAGGTGCACTCGCTGATTTCGCCACGGCTTGCCCGCTTTCGCGAGCAGGCCGCGTTTTTTTCGGTCCTCCGTGACCTTTAATCCATTTTCGGGGCAGCGGTGCCGTCACACCGCTGCTCCGCACCACACCATGGGGAGGAAACCATGAACTCGATTGTTTGCAACCGCTTCACCCTGCTGCTCGGCAGCCTGCTCCTGGGGAGCCTGCTGCTGGTTCCGGCGACCGCCAAGGCGGCGGACAACTTCGCGCTCGGCTCGATCGCCGGGATCGATGCCGACCTCAACGACTCGAACACCGTGACGCTCAACAGCCAGACCCTGGCGCTGGTCAAACGCGCCTTTCTGGCCGCCGACAACTCGGCCGTCACCAGCGGCGCGACCCTGCCGCGCGGCACCCGGGTCCGCTTCCTGATCTACGTCAACAACCCGACCAGCTATGGCGTCAACGACGTGCGGGTCACCGACCAGCTGACCGGTTTTTCCTATGTCCCGCTGGCCAGCGGCGGGGTGCTGCGCGAGGCCAACGTGCTGAACGCCTGCGCGGTTGCAGCCTGTACCGCGGGCGAAGAGAGCGGCATCCTGACGGCCGTGCTCGCCACCGCCGACAAGACCGAGGGCCCCGATGCCGACTCGATGAGCTATGACGGCGGCACCACCACGGTCAGCGCCGGCTCGCCGGCCAACGGCACCGCGATCACCGCCAACGCCAGCTCGGCGTGGGGGATGGTCTTCGAGGTCACCCTCAACTAAGACGCCGGCACCCCGTCACGGCTTCGCGGTCTCTTCCGGTCCTTCCATCGCCACCCGTGTAGCACGTGACCCTGCCGGCCTGCGGCGCACCCTGCGTGCGCCTGCATGCTGATGCACAGGCTAACGCGTCTTGGCATAACCATCCTGCTCGGATGGCTGCTCGGGACCGGGCTCATCACGACCAGCCACGCCGCGATCAACGCGGCGCTGGGCGGCCTGGGCGGCATCGACAACGGAACCCTTCTCGGTGGTGACGGCACCGGGGACGCACAGGTGACGTTGAACGCTGCCGACCTGGCCCTCGTGAAACAGGCCCGGGATCTCGCCGGCACCCTTTTGCCCGACGGCGCCACCGTCGTCCCGGGACAGGAGCTCTATTTTGTCCTGCTGGTCGACAACGCCACCGACGCGACCGCCTTCGACATCCGCCTCACCGACCTGCTCAACGAGTCCGAGTTCACCTACGTCATCGGCTCCCTCGAGACCGTCGAAGTCCTGAACAGCCTCGACTTCTGGACCGGCCCCTGGACCCCGCTCCCGGACGACATCAGCGGAACGCCGGGGGATATCGCCTCGGCGCTCGACACGGGCGGGCCACCGGGACGGGACCGAATCACCGTCGGGGCGGTGAGCGGACAGCCCAACCAGCCGCTCGACATCCCGGGCGGCCGCATCCGCGCGGTGCGTTTCCGGGTCACGGTGAACTGAGATGCGGGCCCGGATCCGGACAAGACCCGTCGCCCCCCGGGGGCTCCTGCTCGGCAGCCTGCTGCTGGTGCTGGCCTCGCTCTGGCCGTTCTCGGCCCTGGCGTTGACCAACAGCGCCACGGGGACCGTCGGCGGCCTGCCGCTCGACACCAGCCAGGCCACGGTGACCCTGGTGCGCGACGCCGGCAACGCCGTCGACAGCGTCCTCGGCGAGATCAACCCCGGCAGCGTCCTCGCCGCCACTCCGGTCTCCTTCCGCCTCACCGTCGCCCCGACCTTCGGCAGCGGCAGCAGCGGCTTCGACCGCCTCGAGCTGACCGCCCCGGCCGGCTACGCGGGGCTGAATGCCATCTCCGTACTGCGCGACGGCACCCCCTTGCCGCTGGCGACCTGCGCGGTGCCGGTACCCGGGAGCGTCTGCCAGCAGGTCAGCGGCAGCACCCTGACCCTGCTGTTCGGCAACACGATCTCGGGATCGACCAACCGCGTCGCGGTCGACTTCAGCGCTACGTCCCCGGCGGCCCCGGGACCCGGCAGCTTCGCCGCGGCCATCGACCTGGCCGCGTCGCCGGCACTGCCACAGAGCGTCACCCCGGGCGACGCCGACGGCGACCCGCTCAACAACAACAAGCTCACGGTCGGGGTCTCGACCGCCGTCGACCCGGGCACCTCGCGCTTCGTCGCCGACCCGCCGGTGGTGCTCGCCGACGGCATCGCCACCAGCACGCTGATCGCCACCCTGATCGGCCCCGACGGCCTGCCGGTCGCCGGGCGCAACCTCGCCTTCACCTCCGATCGCCCCGGCGATAGCGTGACCAACCCGCCCTCCACCAACGGCAACGGCATGGCGACCGGGACCATCGCCTCGACCGAGGTCGGGGTCGCGACCGTCACGGCCACCGACAGCGACGGCACCGCGATCCTGCAGCGCGCCCAGGTCTTCTTCACCCAGGGGGACGTGCTCGAGATCGACAAGCGCGCCAGCCGGGACGAGGTCCTGATCGGCGAGACCGTGACCTACACCGTCGCGGTCCGCAACCGCACCAGCCGGGACATCGTGCAGGTTCACCTCGAGGACCATCTCCCCCCCAACTTCGTCTACCGCGCCGGCAGCGCCCGGGTGAACGGCACCCCGGTCCCCGACCCGGGCGGCGTCCGCCAGCTGACCTTCGACCTCGGCACCCTCCCCGCCCGGGTCGATGTGAACGGCAACGGCCAGGCCGATCCGGGCGAGGCGGGCTACCTCGAACTCAGCTACCAGCTGATCGTCAGCGCCGGCGCCATTCCGGGGACCTACAGCAACCGGGCCTGGGCGCGGGACGTGTGCGACAGCTGCCGGATCTCCAACGAGAGCAGCGCCGAGGTCGAGGTCGCCCTCGACCCGCTCTTCGATCTCGGCACGATCATCGGCAAGGTGTTCGAGGACCACGACGGCGACGGCTGGCAGGACGCCGGCGAAGAGGGGATCCCCGGAGCGATGGTGGTTCTCGACGAGGGGACCTACGTGCTCACCGACCCGCACGGCCGCTTCCACTTCCCTGCGGTCACCCCCGGCGAGCGGCTGGTCAAGATCAACCTGCTCGGTCTCGGCAACGGGGCCGCCAGCACCACCGGCGACATGCAGGTGGTCTCGCTCACCCCCGGCCTGCTCGCCAAGGTCAACTTCGGCGTCGCCTACCGTTACGAGGAGAGCGCGATCGGCAGTCCGCCGGTATTCGGGATCGCGGTCGACAGCAGCGGCTCTGAGCGACCGATCGAGATTCACGGCAGCGTCGAGGACCACCAGCTGCTGCTCAACGGGCAGCCGGTGGTGCTGCCGGGGAACGACGTCCGCCTGCAGCGCGAGACCCTCGAGGAGCTGGTGGTCCTCGAAGGGGGAGAGCTGCGCGAACCGGTGACCTTCGCGGTCTTTGCCCGCGGCGACCGTCCCCCCGAGTCGTGGACGCTGAACATCTACGACGAGGGGGGCAAACTGGCCCAGAGCTTCTCCGGAACCGGCTCCCCGCCCCAGCCTCTGCACTGGGACGGCCGCCTCACCGACGGCCGGCTGATCGCCGGCGGCGAGATCTACCAGTACCAGCTCGAGAGCCGCTACCCCGACGGCACCCGCATGCTCAGCGCCCGGCGGCTGTTCGGGGTCGACCGGGTCTCGGCGATCTCCATGAGCCTCACCGGCGACGCCTTCGTGATCGGCTCGGCGGAACTCGGCCCGCGCGCCTGCGAGGCCTTGAGCGCCGCGGCCACGATCCTGCGCGAACACCCCCAGGAGGTGGTGGTGATCGAGGGGCACAGCGACGCCCAGGGGAATGACACCTACAACCTCCGACTCTCCCAGCAGCGTGCCGACGCCGCGCGCGACTACCTGGTCGGGAACGAGGGGCTGCCGGCCGAGCGCTTCGTCGCCATCGGCTACGGCGAGACCCGCCCGGTCGCCAGCAACCGCCTCCCCGAGGGGAGGACACTGAACCGCCGCATCGAGATCAAGGGGGAATACCTCGAGGTCGAACGCTCCCGCCTGCTCGACCAGTACCACGTCCCGCCGCAGGTGGTGATCAACGGCACGCCGGCCGACACCAACGGCGACGGGCGCTTCCACGCCCGCGAGGGGGCTCCTGAGGGCTCCCTCGAGATCGCCATGAACGACCCCCAGGGGGCGAGCATCGTCACCCGCGTCGCGGTACCGCGCTGCGAGATCCTCCAGCCGCGCGGCGCACAGGTCGTCCCCTTCGAACAGGCCGAAGGGGAGTTCCTCACCGGCCCGGACGACACGGAGGCTTCCATACTGATCCGCACCCGCCTGCTCGGCCATACCGACCCGGGGAACCGCGTCTGGCACGGCACACAGGATCTCGCCGTGACGGCCGACGGCGGCTTCGAGGCACCTTTGGAGCTTAAGCGCGGCGCTAACCACGTCAGCCTGCTGATCGAGAACGCCGCCGGCTTCACCCGCCTCGCCGGCCTGCGCGTCGAGGTCGCCGACCGCGACAGTGACGGGGGGTATGTCATCTACGCCGAGGAGGTCCCGTTCCTGAGCGTGCGCATGCCGCCGAGCGACAAACCCCTCGACAGCAACGTCTTCGTGATCAGCGGGGAGACCGAGCCGCTCAACCGCGTGGTGATCAACGGTCGGCCGGTGTCCGTGGCGAGCGACGGGCACTTCACCGCGACCCTCAACCTCCCGCAGGGGACCAGCCCTCTGAAAATCGAGGTCTTTGACCCGGCGGGGCACCGCGGCGCGATCGAGCGCGAGCTGACGATCAGCGACACCCGCCTGTTCCTGCTCGCCTTCGCCGACGGCAAGCTCAGCCAGCTCGAGACTTCGGGGAACCTCGAAAACGCCGGCCGCGACAAGCGCAGCGAAGTGGTCACCGAAGGGCGCCTGGCCCTCTACCTCAAGGGGACGATCGCCGGCCGCTACCTGCTGACGGCGGCCTTCGACACCGGGCGCGGTGAATTCGACCAGCTGTTCAAGGATCTCGATGCCGGCGAACAGGATCGGCTGCTCACCAACCTCGACCCCGACAAGCTCTACCCGGTCTACGGCGACACCAGCACTCTGGTCTACGACACCGAGAGCCAGGGGAAGCTCTACCTCGCGCTCGAAAGCGACGAGCTGCAGCTGCTGCTCGGCAACTACCGGCTCGACATGGCCGGCGGCGAGCTCGCCACCTATCGCCGCACCCTCTACGGCGGGCACGTCGTCTACCGTTCCAGCGAGGCGAGCCGCTACGGGGCTCCCCGCAGCGAGCTGGAGGCGTTCGTCGCCGAGGTTCGCCAGGTGCATGTGCGCGACGAACTCGAGGCGACCGGCGGCTCGCTCTACTACCTGAGCCACGACGCGGTGATCGAGGGGAGCGAGCAGGTCGCCCTGGTGGTACGCGACAAGCTGACCGGTCTGCAGCTGGCGCGTATCCCCCAGGAGCCGAACGTCGACTACACCATCAAGTACCCGGAAGGGCGGCTTCTCTTTTACCGTCCGGTCTCGAGCGTCCAGTTCGACGAGCGCCTGGTCGACCAGCAGCTGCTGGCCGGTAACCCGGTGCTGATCAGCATCGACTACGAGGCCGAGGTCGAGGCCTTCGAGAACAGCGGCGGCGGCGGCCGGGTGCGCCAGCAGCTCGGCGATCACTTCGCCCTCGGCGCAACCGTGGTCCAGGACGAGACCGGCGGGGCGCGCTATGAACTGTGGGGGGTCGACAGCGAGGTTCGGCTCGGCGAGGCGACCCGCCTGCTGGCCGAATACGCCGAGAGCAAGGGGAGCGACGCGAGCGTGCATGTCAGCCATGACGGCGGCCTGAGTTACAGCGAGGTCCCGGCCGGCGCCTTCGACAGCGGCAGCGCCTGGAAAGTCGCCGCCGAGCTCGACGTCGGCAGCTGGCTGGGGCACCCGAAGAGCGTCGACGTCGGCCTCTATCACAAGCTGCTCGACCCCGGCTACGAGGCCTCCGGCCACCAGGGCGAGCGGGGGACCCGCAAGAGCGGTGCGCACCTGACCCTGCGCCCGGCCGAGCACCATACCCTGCGCGCCCGCTACGATCTCGAGGAGCACGACGAGACCCTGGCGGACAACCTCGAGCGCCGTGAGACCGGGACCCTGCAGTGGCACTACCATCACGAGCGCTGGCGCCTGACCTGCGAATACCTCTGGCAGGCGGCCGAGGACCGAAGCGGCGTCGAGCTTGCCCACGACCAGTACGCCGCGCTGCGCCTCAGCGGTGAACCGCTCGAGAACCTGACGGCCTGGGCCGAGCACCAGCAGACCCTCGACGGGCTCGAAAACGACCAGACCAGCGTCGGGCTCGATTACCGTCTGTGGCGCTCCCTCTCGCTCCACGCCAGCGCCACCGACGGAACCCTCGGCAAGGCCGCCGAGGGTGGGGTGAGTTGGGGAGGGGCCGGGAGCAGCCTCTACCTCAGTCAGCGCCTGAGCGAGGACCAGGCCGAACGCTCCCAGGCCACGGTCCTGGGCGGCAAGTCCGACCGGGGCCCCCTCGGGACCACGGTCTACAGCGAGTACCAGTGGCGCCGCAGCTCGGCCGCCGACAGCCGGCTCTCGCTGGTCGGCCTGGAGCGCCGCTGGGATCTGACCCCGGGACTGACGCTCTTCTCAGGAGGCGAATTCGTCTCGCTCGATACCGCCGAGGACAGCCGGCGCTACACCCTGACCGGAGGCTTCAGTTACAACCGCGGTGATCGCCTGCGCCTCAGCTCGCGCAACGAGCTGCGACGAGAAACGGGGCCGAGCGACCGCACCCAGACCCTCACGATCAACCGCGGCGAGTTCCAGCTGGGCGACGATTTCACCCTGCTCGGGGTCTACCGCTACAGCGACACCGAGGAGGACGGGAGCGGTGCCACTCTCGCCGGTTTCGAGGAGATCAGCATCGGCCTCGCCTACCGGCCGGTGGACCACGACCGTTTCAACGCCCTGGCACGGGTCACCCGCCTGACCGACCAACGCCCCCGGGAGAGCATCGCGACGGAGCTGGTCGAGGCCGAACTGGAAAGTGTCGCGGTCGAGTGGTCACTGCAGCTGCACCGCCGGATCGAATGGATCGAGAAGCAGGCGCTGCGGCGCCTCGAGGAGTTCGATCCGACCCAGGCCCCCTACGAAAGCGTCGCCTGGCTCTCCCTGCATCGACTCAACCTGCAGGCCCGCCCGGATCTCGATCTCGGGCTCGAATACCGCACGCTCGACGAGGACGCCAGCGCCAGCCGGCGCAGCGGCTGGCTGACCGAGCTCTCCTGGCAGGCCCAGCGCAACTTCCGCCTCGGAGTCGGCTACAATTTCACCGACTTCTCCGACGACGAGCGTTCGCTCAACAACTACTCGGTGCGCGGCTGGTTCCTGCGCGCCCAGGGGATGTACTGATGGCCGACAAGAAGAGGCGCACCGGATTCAGGACCCTGCGCGAGGGGATCATCACCATCGCGCTGGTGCTGCTGTGCTTCCTGGTCCTGATGAACGTGCTCAACCTCCTCTTCCCGACCGGGACCGGCCTCAACCTGCTGATCGGGCGCGCCCCGGAAGAGACCGCGACCGGCCGAGCGGCGGAGAGCGAATCGCACCTGCAGCACGGCGACCGGCAAGGAACCTTCGGCGAGGACTACGGCTGGGCGGCGGTGCTGGAAAATTCGCACCACCGGGTCAAGAGCAAGCGCGGCAGCGACATCGCCTGGGAGCCGGCCCGCGCCGGCATGCGCCTCTACGACCAGGACGCCATCCAGACCCTGGAAAAGTCCTCGGCGCTGATCCGCTTCGACGCGGAGAACGTCATCGATCTCGACGAGAACTCGCTGATCGTCATCCGGCGCATGGAGAAGGACCTGCTCTTCAAGGAGAAGCGCAGCTACATGGTGATGGTCGACGGGGTGCTGCGCGGCCGCCTGAACGCCGCCGACGAAAACGGCGTCTATCTCGAGGTCGCCCTCCCCAACGCCACCACCCGCCTGCAGGCCCAGCCGAACGGCGGCGAAGCGGTCGAGTTCCGCATCGACGTGGCCCAGGACGAAGGTTCGGCGGTGACGATCTTCTCCGGCGAGGCCGAGGTCGAGGCCAACGGCGAGGCGGTCTGGCTGGGGGCCAACCAGATGACCCGCATCGCCGGCGACGAAGCCCCTTCCGCACCGCTCGCTCTCCCCCGCGCCGCCAGGCTGACCGCCCCGGCCCACGACACCCTGTTTGCCTACCGGAGCCTCCCGCCGCGGGTCAGGCTCGACTGGCAGGCGGTTCCGGGGATCGAGGGCTACCGCCTGCTGCTGGCACGGGACCGCAGGTTCCGCGACATCGTCCTGGAAGAGAAACTCGATCAACCCGGCTTCGTGCACGGCAACCTGACCCCCGGGACCTACTACTGGAAGGTCAGCTCACTCGCCGACCAGGTCGAAGGGAGCTTCAGCGAAGTGCGCCGCTTCCGACTGGCTCAGGACCAGGAGCCTCCCCACCTCGAACTGGCGCTGCCGGAGCAGGTCGACAAGCCGGACCTGGAGATCGCGGGTCAGACCGAACCGGATGCCCAACTGTATATCTCGGGAGAATCGGTGACGCTCGGCTCCGCAGGGGGGTTCCGGCATCCGGTGACCCTGGAGCCGGGCCTCAACATCGTGGTCGTCGAAGCGGTTGACGCCGCCGGGAACGTCACCTATCGTTCACAGTTGATCCAGGGGAAATTCTGAGGACACCCCGACACAAGGAAAGTCGATGCTCAAGAACCTGCGATTTCCGATCCGCTTCAAGATCCTGGTGACCCTGCTGGTGGTTATCACCGCTGTCGTGACCCTGATTACCTTCATCATGGCGAACCTGTTTCACGCCGACAAACGGGTCTACATCCAGGACCTGACCGCCGCTACAGCCGGAAACGGCGCCGACAAGTCCCGGGCGCTGCTAACCAGTTACCGCGACAGCCTGCAGGTCTTCGCCAACCTCGCCCTGGATCGTTCGATCCCCTCCAGCAGCCGCAGCCGCCTGCTGCAGAACAGCTTTGAGGAGCTCGGCGAGTTCATCGCCATCTCCCTCTACCCGGACACAAGCGACCCGATCATCATCTTCGACGCCCGGGCCCTCGATGGGGCCGGACTCGACCGCAGGCATATCGACGAGATCCGCCGGCACTTCCCCCTGCCTATCGAGGCACTGAAGCCTGGGGAACTGTACGTGGTCAACAGCAGCTACAACCCTGCCCTGCCGAATTTCACCCTGGCCATGAAGGTCCCCGTGGACCGCGGCCAGCACGAGCTGCTGCTGGCCGCGCTGATCCGCCCTGACCGGCTTCTGGCCCTGCACCAGCAAAACTCTACCTTCCGCGTCTACCTTGCCGACGCGCGGGGGGACTACCTGACTCACCCCGAGACCGGTGCCGTTCTCCCTGCGGAGCACCGGAGCCTCCCCGAAAAGATCCGTACCGAGATCGTCGAAAAGCGCTTTGACCGCGTGGTCGAGATCGACCAGGGGGAAGAGCACATGATCACCGGCTTCGCCCCGGTCGGCCTCGCCGGGCTGACCACCATCGCCCAGGTGCCGCGCAGCGCGATTTTCCTCACCACCCGCGACCTGCTCAGCAACATGCTGATCCTCTCGCTGGTGCTGCTGACCCTGGCCGCACTGCTGAGCCTGTTCTGGTCGCGTCTGATCACGCGCCCTCTCGAGCTGCTCTCCCAGGCCACCCAGGAACTTGGAAAAGGACAGTTCAACATCAACGTGGCCCCTTCGTCCCGCGACGAGATCGGTGAACTGGCCGAATCGTTCAACACCATGGCCGTGGAACTCGACGGCCGCGATAAAGCCCTCAAACAGACCCAGGCAGCGCTGGTCCAGTCAGAGAAAATGGCCGCCTTCGGCCAACTGGGGGCCGGAATCGCCCACGAGGTCAAGAACCCGCTCGCCGGGATCCTCGGCCTGACTCAGCTCTGCCTGCGCAAGGCAGAGGGTGGCACCCCTCTGCATCGCAACCTCTCGCTGATCGAAAAGGAGACCAAGCGCTGCCAGATGATCATGGACAACCTGCTCCGCTTCGCCCGCAAGGAAGAGGTCGACTTTTATCTTGTCGCAATCAATGACGTGATCCGCGCCGCGGTGGAAATCGTCGATCACCAGCTCCGCATCAACCAGATCGAACTGCGCCTCGCCCTGGGGGACAAGCTCCCCAACCTCGAGGGGAACGCCAACCAGCTCCAGCAGGTGCTGATGAACCTGCTGATCAATGCCCAGCAGGCAATGGCCGGCAAACCCGGTCTCGTCACGGTTACCAGCCGGCAGGTCGGGGCGGGCAAGGTGCAGGTGCGGGTCGAGGACAACGGCCCCGGCATCAAGCCGGAGGTGCTGAAACGGATCTTCGAGCCCTTCTTTACAACCAAGGCGGCCGGCCAGGGGACAGGACTCGGACTCTCCGTGAGCTTCGGCATCATCCAGAATCACAACGGCTCGATCGAGGTCGAGAGCACACCCGGCGTCGGCTCCACCTTTATCCTTACCCTTCCGTGCCTCGCCGAATCGCGGCGCCGGGAAAAATCAAATTGACCTGAATCGTCAAAAGGTTAGAATAATCGGATGGCTAATGAAGAAACATCCCAAGACCTGAACCGCATCCTGGTAGTCGATGATGAGACCTCCCTGCGCCTCGTTTTGAGCGAGGTCCTCGCAGAGGAAGGCTACCAGGTGACGACCGCGGCGAGTGCCGAGGAGGCCCTCGAGCACTTCGCTTCGCAGACCTTCGAGCTGATGTTCTGCGACATCGTGATGCCCGGAATCAGCGGAATCGAACTGCTCAAGCAGGTCAAGGAGCGCTATCCCGATACCGAGGTGATCATCATCACCAGCCACGCCTCCCTCGAAACGGCCATCACCGCCCTGCGCACAGGCGCCTACGACTATCTCCTCAAGCCTTTCGAGAGTCTCGACCTGGTCGCCTCTCTGGCCCATCGGGCCTTGGCCAAGGTGCGCCTCGAGAAAGAGAACCGCCGCCTGGTGGACGCCCTGCGTGAGAAGAACCTGGCCCTCGAAGAAGCCAATGCCCTCCTGCACGAACTCGCCATCCGGGACAGTCTGACCGGACTCTACAATCACCGCTACTTTCATGACGCGATGATCACCGAAACCCACCGCTCACAGCGCCACAAGCGGACCTACTCGCTGTTGTTCATGGATATCGACGAATTCAAGGTCTTCAATGACACCCACGGTCACCCCAAGGGAGACGCCCTGCTGCGCGACCTGACTGACCTGGTCAGCGCGCGCCTGCGCCGTTCCGACGTGTTCGCCCGTTACGGCGGAGAGGAGTTCGTGGTGATTCTCCCCGAGACCACCAAGGAGGTCGCTCAGGAGCTCGCCGAGGATATCCGCTCGCTCATCGAGGAACACCCCTTCCCCGGCAGAGAGAACCAGCCCAAAGGGAAAGTCACCATCAGCATCGGTGTGGCGTCGTTCCCCGACGACGGCCGGACACCGACCTCCATCGTCACCGCAGCCGACAATGCCCTCTACAGTGCCAAGCGCAGCGGTCGCAACCAGGTCTGCCTGGCCAGCTGACCCCTCCCCCCACCGACACGGCCCCCCGTGAAACGGTTGCCCCGGTTTTTCCTGCCATGGTATAAGTACGTTTTGATACTTCCCCCAAGGATAGAACCATGGATTTTCAAAAGCTTGGCCGTACCGCGCTGGTTTTTTTCGGCGGCGCCAGCCTGACCGTTTTCATCTGCCTGATAACCGCCTACCTGGTGGTCTCGAGCACCCTCCCCCGCGTCGAAACCCTTGACGACTACCGCCCCCCGATCATCACCAAGGTCTACGGTGACGACGGCACCCTGATTGCCGAATACTTCAAGGAACGGCGCATCGTCGTGCCGGTCGAGCGGATGCCGCGCCAGCTGATCCAGGCCTTCGTCTCCGCCGAAGACTCGAACTTTTTCGAGCACCAGGGGATCGACCTGATCTCGATCATGCGCGCCGCCATCGCCAACCTCAGGGCCGGCGGTATCCGCCAGGGAGGGAGCACCATCACCCAGCAGGTGGCGAAGAGCTTCTTCCTCTCCTCCGAGCGCTCGTTCTCCCGCAAGTTCCGCGAAGCGATCCTGGCCTGGCGGATGGAACGGCACCTCACCAAGGAGGAGATCCTCTACCTCTACCTCAACCAGATATTTCTCGGGCACGGCGCCTACGGCGTCCAGGCCGCGGCTGAAAACTACTTTGACAAGAACGTCGAGGACCTCACCCTTGCCGAGGCGGCGATGATCGCCGGCCTCCCCCAGGCTCCGAGCCGCTACTCACCCTACCGCCACTACGAACGCGCCAAGAACCGCCAGAAGTACGTGCTCGGGCGCATGATCGAGGAAGGGTACATCACCCAGGAGATGGCCGACGAGGCTTTTGCCCAGGTCCTCGAAGTCCAACCCCGCCAGCGCAACTATATCGACGGAGCCGGCTATTTTACCGAGCAGGTGCGCCGCTACCTCGAGGATACCTACGGGGAAGACATCCTCTACACCGGGGGTCTCGAAGTCCACACCACCATGAACGCATCGATGCAGGCCGCCGCCCAGAACGCGGTGCGCGAGAACCTGCGCGATTTCGACACGCGCCATGGGCTGCAGGCACCCGAGAGGGCCCTCAGCGAGGAAGAGCTGACCGCGTTCCTCGAGGAGCAGGCCCTGCAGATGGCCGACACCCCCCTGGCCGTCGGCGAGACCTATCCCGGCGTGCTGAGTGCGTACCGCTACGACAAGAAGAACCTGGTCCTGACCGTCTCGCTGGGGGACCGCCAAGGGGAAATCGTCATCGACCCGAAGCACTGGGCGGCCCCCGTACGCATCGTTCAGGCCGGCCAGCAATTCATCCCGGCCGAGGGGCGTAACGCGGCACGCCTGCCGCTCCTCTCGCTACTCGACGTCAAGCTGGAGAAACTCTCCGACGAAGGCCCGCTGGGACTCAGCCTTGACCAGATACCCGAGGCCCAGGGAGCGTTGGTGGCTATCGCGCCGCATACCGGCCAGGTCAAGGCCATGGTCGGCGGCTACGACTTTCTCATGAGCCAGTTCAATCGCGCCATCCAGGCCCGCAGACTCCCCGGTTCGGCGATCAAGCCGTTGATCTATGCCGCGGCCCTCGACAAGGGGTATACTCCGGCGTCGATCATCCTCGACACTCCGCTGATCTACCGCGAGCGCAAGGAGGATGGTGACCAGCTCGAGTGGAAACCGAAGAACTACGAGAAAGAGTGGTACGGTCCCACCACCTTCCGCGAGGGGCTGGCCAAGTCGCGGAATATCATCACCATCAAGATCCTCGAGGACATCGGGGTCTCGTATGCCGCCAACTATTGCCAGAAGCTCGGGATTACCTCGGAGATCGAGCGGGACCTGACCCTCGCTCTCGGCTCCACCGCAGTCACCCCCCTGGAGCTGGCGACGGTCTACGCCGTGTTTGCCAACGGCGGGGTGCGGGTCACCCCGACCTACATCACCAAGGTCGTCGACCGCGACGGCCTGATCCTCGAATCCCTCGACCCGGCGGATTTCCCCGAGGGCCCCCAGGAGGGACAGAGCCTGATTCGCCAGACCCCGGTGCGGGTCATCTCGCCTGAAACCGCCTACCTGGTCACCAACCTGATGGAGAGCGTCGTCCGCCGCGGGACCGGCTGGCGCGCCAAGGCGCTGCAACGACCGGCGGCCGGCAAAACCGGCACCACCAACGACCTGAAGGACGCCTGGTTCGCCGGTTTCGTGCCTCAGCTGGTGACCGTCTCGTGGGTCGGCTACGATATCGAGCGCCCCCTCGGCGAGCACGAAACCGGCTCACGCGCCGCGGCCCCGGCCTGGGTCTCGTTCATGCTCGAAGCGCTCAAGGATATCCCGCCGGCCGAGTTCCCGGTCCCGGACGGCATCGAGTTTCGCCCCATCGACCCCAAGACCGGGCTGCTGGTGACCGAAGACACCGAGGGCGCGCTGATCGAGGCCTTCGCCCCCGGGTCCGCCCCGACCAAGTTCGCCCTCGACGAGGAGCGTCTCGAGGCGCGGGATTTCTTCAAGCTCGATTTCTAGTCGCAGGAAAGCGCTCAGACATGTGGGGTCGCGGGGAACGCGCTACCCGGAGGTGAAGATCGTGCTTCGTATTGCGCCGCTTCTGGCTCTGTTTCTGTTCGGCGTGACACCCGCCCAGGCCGAGCGGCTCCCGAGTCTGTTGCAGGTCACCTCTCCGGACTGCCACGCCTGCCGCTTCGTTCAGGCCGAACTCAACAAGCTCCGGTCACTCGACGCCGGGCGCCTGCACATCGACACCCTCGACATTGTCAAAAACCCCGACGCGGCGCGCCAGCTGAACGTCCACATGGTGCCGACCCTGATCTTCTACGACATCAACGGCAAGGAGATGTTCCGCCACCTCGGGGAGTGGAGCGCCGCCGAGATCCGCCAGAAGTGGCAGGAGCTCGGCCACGAACTCTACACCGGCCCCGGCGTCTGAACCGTCACACCTCCGCCACCAGCTCCTTGAGTTCTGCAAGGAGTTCCCTCACCAGATCATACCCCTGCTGCCAGAAACCGGGATCCTCCAGGTCGATCCCGAACGGTTCCAGCAGCTCGCGCGGCGCGGCGCTCCCGCCGCGCGCGAGCAGTTCCAGGTAGCGCGGCACGAAGGCATCCCCCTGCTCGCGGTAGCGCTGGTACAGGGCCAGCACCAGCAGCTCTCCGAAGACGTAGGAGGTGCAGTAGAAGCGCGCGTGGATGAAATGGCTGATGTATGACCAGCCCCAGCGGTACGGCTCGATCATCTCGACCTGGTCACCGAACAGCCGGGCGTTCTCCTGCCACCACAGCGCGCAGTAGTCGTCGGACGACAGCAGCCCTTCAGCGCGGCGCCGGTGCGCAGCCTGTTCGAAGCGGGTCAGGACGTTCTGCCGGAAGGTCGTGGCGATGATCTCTTCGAGCTTGGTGCACAGCAGGGCGATTCGCGTGGCACGGTCCTTTTCGCGGTCGAGCAGAGAGCGGGTCAGCAGCATCTCGCCGAAGACGCTCGCCGTTTCCGCGAAGGGGAGCGGCGCCTGGTAGTGGTAGAGGTTCTGTTTCTGGGAGAGGACGAAATGGACACCGTGGCCGAGCTCGTGGGCCAGGGTTGAGACGTCACGCAGGGTCCCGGTAAAGTTGACCAGCACGTACGGAAGCTCGCCGGGCATCATCCCCTGACAGAATGCCCCGCCGCTCTTTCCCGGGGCCGGGGGGACGTCGATGCGTCGGTCGGCAAAAAACCGCGCTGCCGCCGCACCCAGCTCGGGGCTGAACCGCGCAAACGCGTCGAGGACCAGGTCCTTGGCCTCGCTAAATGCGTAGCTTCTGGGTGCACTCTCTACCGGTGCATAGAGGTCGGTGTTTTTGAGCACCTCGAGTCCAAGAAGCTGGCGCTTGAGGGCGAAATATTCCTGGGCCAGGGGATAGTTCGCCTCGCTGACGCGCATCAGCTGCTCAACCATCGCTCCGTCGGTTTCGTGGTCGAGGTGGGTCGGGGTCATGATGTCCGGGAAGCCCCTGAGTTCGCAGTCTCGGGCATGGTCGAGCAGCAGGTTGTTGAAACAGGCCGTGAGCACGGTGGCCTCGTCCGCGTGCCGGGCGAGAAAGGTGCTGAAGGCTCGCTCGCGCAGATCGCGGTCAGGGTGATAGAGCAGTGCCATCAGCTCCTCGCCGTTCGCCTCGCGCTCCGTCTCCTCGCCGGGGAAGGTGAACCGAAAGCGGAGTGCCCCGGTCACCTCCTCGTAGAGTTGCACGAACCCCTCTTTGCCGGTGAGGTCTTTACGCTTGATGACCCGCTCGACCGCCTCGTCGAGGACGTACGGCGCGTGGGCACGGAGGTTTTCCAGGTAGTGACGATAGGGGGCCAGCTCGTCGCTGGCGAGCAGGGTTGCAAATACCTGGTCGCTCAGGCGCAGCAGGTCGAGCTCGAAGAACAGCAGCTCCTCACACTGTGCGCTCCAGGCCTCGCGCACCCTGGCCATGAGGCTCTTCGCTTCATCGTCGGTGGCATCGCCGGCAAACAGGAGTTGCGCGAAGAAATAGGGACGCAGCCCAAGGCGCTGAAGCTGCTGGTACTCTTCGAGAGCGACAGCCAGATCGCCCGGCGACAGCGTCGCATCGATCACGCCGCGGTAACGGTCCCGGAAACTGTCGGCACGTTCTTCGGCACGTTGCAGATCTTCGCTCAAGCGCACATCGCCTGCACCCTCGTACAGGCGCGCAAGGTCCCAGCGCGGCAAGCTCTCTTTTGGCATCATTCCCTCCTTCGCAGCAACAATCCGCTTAAGCTAGCGGCACACCGGCAGCCTGTCAACTCTCCCGTAAACCTGATGACATCTCGTCCGTCTAATCCTCACTAACCCAATCGGGAGACGATAACGTGAGCACGATCTCAGCGGCCCTACCGGGAGATTTTATCGGCCAAGGCGCGGTTGACACCCCGCCGGCGCCCATCTACTCTCTTGCCATGGACCGCACCCTCGAAAACCAGTTGCTGCAACGCGCCCGCGAAGGGGACAGCCACAGCTTCGAGCAGCTGGTCGCCACCCATGCCTCCCGTCTGCTCGGTCTGGCGCGACGCCTGGTCGGCGACTACGACCTGGCCGAGGATATCGTGCAGGAAGCTTTTTTGCGGCTGCACCGCAACCTTTCGACCTTTCGCGGCGACAGCAGTATCGGGACCTGGCTGTATCGCACTGTTACCCACGTGGCCATCGACCACCTGCGCCGCGAGAAGCTTCGCCAGCGCATTTTCTTCTTCCGGACCAGCAACGACGATCCCGACCCGATCTCTTCAGCCGCCGATCCCCGGCCGCGCCCTGATCATGCCTTGGCCGCCGGTGAACTGGGTCGAGCCCTCGAGCAGGCCCTGAGCAGGCTCTCTCCCCGCCAACGCAGCATCTTTATCCTGCGTCACTATGAGGGGCTGCCGCTCAAGGAGATCGCCGAGACGCTCGGTCTTGAAGAGGGGACGGTCAAGGCGCATCTGCACCGCGCCGTTTCCACCCTCCGCCTCGTACTTAAACCCTTCCGGGAGGATGCCCCATGAGCGTGCACCCCTGTCCCAATCACGCGAGTGCCAGCTTGACAGCCCTGCTGTTCGACGATCTTCCCGATGCCGAACGTCGTGAGCTAGAAACCCATCTCGAACTGTGCGCCGACTGCCGCGCTCACCTGGAGGAGCTCAAGGCGCTCCTTAAGGCACTCCCGGTCCTCGAGGAGCCGGTCTCCCGTAGCGATGTGCAACGCCTGCAGGCCAGGGTCGCCGAGCGCATCGCCCGCCGTTCTCCCTGGCTTCCGGCCCTTGCAACAGGCTGCTGTGCCCTTGCAGCCCTGGTGTTCTTCACGACCGGACCACCATCACGACCCGCTCCGCAATCCGACCCACCGCCGGTCGTCAGTGAAATCGAACTGCTGCAGAACCTCGAGCTGTTGCAGTCCCTCGAACTGCTGGAAAATCTCGAACTGCTTGAAGAACTGGAGAGGCAGGGATGAGAACGGTCTGGTGTACCCTGCTACTGCTTGCGACCTTGTCCTTACCGCTCTTTGCCGCAGAGCCCCCGCCCCCGGACAGCGACGCGTCGCCAGAGGTCGGGCAGCTCTCCGACGAGGAGATCGAACTCCTCAAGATGCTCGAACTGCTTCAGCTGATGGATATGCTCGACGATATGGACACGATAGCCCGACTGGAGGACGAGTCATGAGAGTCTCCCTGTTCAGTACCCTCCTGCTGCTGGCCCTGCTCGGCCCATTGTATGTCTGCGCCTCGGAAACCGCGCCTTCCAGCCCCGTCTCGCCACAGGTTGCCCATCAGGAGCAGATCCAGCTCCAACAGGCCTGGCAGCAGTGGCAGCAGCTCTCCGAGGTGGAGCGTACCCAGCTGCGCGCCAACTTCCAGCGCTTCAAGCAGCTCACCCCCGAGCAGCAGGAGCGTCTGCGCGACCAGCTGCGCCGTTACCAGCAGCTCGATCTGCAGCAACGGGAGCAACTGCGTAGCCGCTGGGAATACTATCGTTCCCTGCCGGCGGAGGACCAGGCCCGTCTCAGAAGGGCTCAGCAGCGATTCCAGGACCTCCCGCCCGACTCCCGCCAGGAGCTGCGCGAAAGGCTGCAACAGCTGCGCGACCTCCCCGCCGAGGAGCGAAACGCCTACCGCCAGGAGCTCCGTCAGCGTTATTTCGGCGCTTCGGGCAGCGGCTCGAGCTCGGCAAGCGGCGGGATCGGCAGCGGCACAGGAAGCGCTGCCGGAGCCACACCCCAATCAGGCCCCGGCCCCGGAGGTCACTAGCCTCCGGGGCTCCTTCAACCTTCTTCCTACCCCTTTTCCTCACCTGGCCCCGGACGGTCCTCCCCCATGTGACCGTTCGGGGCGATTTTTATCTGATCGACCGCTTCCGCCCGGATTATCTGACTTTTTCGACCCTTTCGGGGCCGTGTGCTTAAACTGTTCATCGTATCGTCGGGGAGACCGTACATGGCGACACTGAGAGACTCCTGCGTACAGCTTGATCAGAAACTCGCCGCTCTGGAGGACGTTCCAGAGCGGGTCGTTACTTCGGCCTCGGCCATCGCGCGGGTCTTCAGGGTCGATACGGACGAGGTCGCCCTGTTCCGCCTCAAGGACGGAACGGTCCTCAACTTTCTCTGGCCGGAGAAACTTCAGAAGGTCGGCTTTATTCCGCTCAACTCCCACGACTCCCTCGCAGCGCGCACCATTCGTGAGAAACGCGCCTATCTGAACAACGACTTCACCTCGTCCCGTCATGCTGGGGTCTTCGAGGTGGTGCACCTCGACAAGGAGGAGGGCCGCCCCCAGCCGATCCTAAAGATCCTCAGCGCGCCCCTGGGGAAGGACGACGATCCG
>QKBP01000119.1 GCA_003246035.1 Desulfuromonadaceae bacterium
GACGGCCTCCTCCTGGGTGACGGTCTCCTCCTGAACGACGGCCTCTTCCTGTGGCACGGTGCCGTCCTCGCTTAAGGTCTCACCCTCGGCTACAGCGCCATCCTCGGTCACGGCGTCGTCCGCAGCGGCGGCGAGCGCCTCCTGGTCCGCACCTGCAACCGTCTCCTCGCCGGGGTCCTGGAGGACCGCCGCGAGCACCTCGTTCTCAAACCGGAACAGCTCGAGATCGGCCAGCGGCGTCGCCTGCTCCTCGGGCTTGGCGTAGCGGGCCGGGATGAACCTGGCGAGCCGGGCGAGACTCTTCTCGACCCACGTGTTGTAGACACCTACGCCGAGCAGTTGCAGGTTGCTCTCGTGGGTCGCGATCGCCTTCTCTTCGAAGGGGTAGGCCTGCTCCTCGATCATCAGCTCGTACTCTTCGAGTTCCAGGGCGCTGAGCTCCTCGGGACGCTCCGAGTCCGTCAGCGCGACGCTGAAGTTGGCGTAGATCTCTGCCAGGTAGTAGGTCGCAGCGGCGGAGACCTCGCCGTCCTGATAGTCGAGCAGCGCGGCGAAGGCCTGGGTGGCGACCTTCATCAGCGCCTGCTTCTGGCGCAGGTTGGTATCGAACGGCATCACCAGCTCGACCGCGGCGAACTCGTCGAAACGCATCTCGGCGAAGACCAGCGCCGCCTTGCCGGCCAGGTGGCGGGTGCGGCCGGTCCGCTGCTCGCCGGCGCCGGCATCGAGGGCGATGATCAGCTTCAGCTCGTCGTGGTATTCCTGCTCGCGCTGCTGTTTCTTCAGAATATTGGCGATCCGGTCGCGGGTCTCGAGGTTGAACTCCACCGGGTAGGGGAACTGGTTGACGTAGCGCCGGTAGACCCGCAGCGTCTGCTCGAGGTCCTCGACCTTCTCGTACAGCTCGGCGGCGACCAGCAGCGCCTCGCGCCGCACCTCGTCGTCCTGCGCTTCGCGCTCGATGCGCTCGTACTCCTGGGCCGCCAGGGAGAACTGCTCGTCCTCGCGGTAGACGAAGGCGAGCTTCTTGGTGACCTCGGGCTGCAGCGCGTGGCCAGGGAAGCGATCGCGGAAGCGGGTCAGGACTTCGGCCGTGCGCGCCCAGTCCTTGAGCTGGATCAGGGCCGTGGCCCCGTCGAACTCGGCGGTCGGAAGGATCGTCGAGGTCGGGGTGACGGTCGCGATGCGCAGGAAGTGTTCGGCGGCCGCCAGGTAGTCCCCGTCCTTATTGGCCACCTCACCCTGCTTGTAGATCGAGGCCGCGAGGTTGTCCGTCAGCGCGGCGCGGGCCGGATCGTTCGGATCGAGCAGGGTCAGGACCTGAGCGTACCCCTCCTCGGCGTCGACGAACAGCTCGAGCTCATACGCGGAGTGGGCGGCGACCAGCCAGCCGGTGCGGCGGATATCCCCCTCGGCGTCCGGGAACCGCTCGATCAGGGTGCGCGCCGCGGCCAGGGCCGGGGTGTAGTCCTGCAGCCCGTAGAGGTCCTCGGCAGCGGCGGCCAGCACCAGGGCGGCCTTCTCGTGTTCGGGGAAGACCTCGGAGAACTTGAGTGAGCTGCGGATGACCTCGCGTTTCACTGGCTCCTGCTTCTCGCCCGCGACCTTGGAGAGCTGCTGTCGATAGGCGTAGACCGCCGCGTAACCGGCTTGGGAGGCCTGGTCGTGGCGCGGGTAGTCGTAGGCGGTCTTCTCGTACTCGCGCGCAGCCTCGGGGAAGTCGCCGTCCTCGAGCATCAGGCTGGCGAGCTGGTAGTTGACCCCCGGCGACTCGGGCTCCTGCGGGAAGGATTCGAGGAAGGAGCGGTACCAGTGCAGAGCCTGGCGATAGTTGTCCCGCTTGTGCTCGGCGAACTTCGGGTTCTGATAGAGCGCGTGGTAGTGGTTGGCCAGGTCGGTCAGGTTGCTCTTGAGGTCGGCCAGCACCTCCGGGCGCTTTGCGGGGTCGAAGTAGTTCCAGTAGGGGGCGCCGAGGGCGTAGTTGGTGGCGAAGGCCTTCTTCGCCTCGATCACCAGGGTCGGGAAGCCGCCGGCGACGTTGATTTCGATGATCCGCTTGGTGAAGAGAGGGGCCTGGCGGTGGAACGGGTTGCGCTCGACGAAGGCGTCGTAGGTGGCCACCGCATCGCTGTAGCGCCGCTTGTCGTGGTAGTACTCGGCAAGGTTGGCGTAGATGCGATCCTCGTAGGTGCGCTGGCCGTGGCGGTTGAAGTAGTCGACCAGCGCGTCGGCACCGCCGAGGTAGGAGAAGCTCAGGCTGATGACGCGCAGCGTGTCCTGTACGCGCTGCCCCTCGATGTTGTCGCTGACCTGGTCGAAGTCGTAGCCGGTCGTGACCTTGTGATCGAGCAGCGCGATGTAGCGCTGCAGGCCCTCTTCGTAGAGTTCCTGCTTGTAGAAGGTCCAGCCGAGCTTGTAGAGCGCCAGCTCGTAGAAGGAGGAGCCGACCCCGATCGTGACGATGCTCGCGTAGGCCTCCTCGGCATCGATGTAGCGGCGACGGATGAAGAAATACTCGGCGCGACGGAACTGGACCTCGTCGATGTAGCGGGAGTCGGGGAATTCGGTGACCAGGCGGTTCATCACGCCCATCGCCTCATCGACGCGGCCGAGCTCCTCGTAGGCGCGGGACAGCTGGTAGAGGACCTGGTCGTTGTGTTCGTAGAGCGGGTAGTCGTTGAGCAGCTTCTGGTAGAGCGCGACCGCCTCAAGCGCCCCGGCCCGCTCGAGATCGTCCTCCGGCACGCCACCCTCGTCAGACGCGTCCGGTGACGCAACGGGCGGCGCGGTCGTGCTGGCGCGGCTCTCGAAATCTTCCTTCGACTCCCCCTCGGGCTGCTCGGCGGGGGGCGTCCCGGTTTCGGTACCGGGTAGCGGCCGGGTCACCGCGACAGGAGCCGAGATCTCCTCGGCGCGCTCGCTCGGTGCGCTGCTGCGTGCGACGGCGCCGTACTCGCGCTCGACCTTCAGGTCGGCGAGGCGTCGGATCGCCTCGGCGCCCATCGCCGACCCCTTGGCCTCGGCGAGAAAGCGCTCGTAGCTGGCGATCGCCTTGTCGAGCCCCCCCTCGAGCTCCTCGTCGACGATCTCGATCTCGACGCCGTGCAGCTGCGCAATGGTGCCGCGCTGGTCGAGACCGGTGCAGGCCGCGAGGGCAAAGAGCAGCAGCAGGAGTAACGCCCTAGTCATCGCCGCTCACCTCCCCCTTCTGCTCGCGGGTGGCGCGGTCGTAGCTGTCGGCCATGGCGAAGCGGGCCTTGACCTGGAACTCGTCGAGGCGGTCGCGACGCTTGACCAGCTCGGCCTCGGCCATCGTCTCGATCAGGTGCCCCTGGCGGGCCATGATCGTGGTCACCTGGTCGAGCACGGCCTGGATCCGGAGCTGCAGAGACTGCAGAAGTTCATCGTACCCCTGGTAACTCTGGGTCGCCGCCTGGCGCACGCGCACGAAGCGGTTGTACTGCTCCTTGAGCTGGTCGACCGAGTCGTCGAGGGCGCGCAGGTTGTCGTAGGTGTCGCCGAGGCGCCGCGCGTACTCGGTGTGCATGCTCCAGTCGACCAGGCCGTGCAGCCGCGCGACGCGCGCCTCCGCCTCGGGCGGGACCGGCGCGCCGCTCGTACGCAGGCGCTCCTCGAGGTGGCGGATCGCCTGCTTGGCGATACGCTCCTCGGCGGTGGCGAGGAAATCGGGGCGTGGCGCGACCAGCATGGCTCGCAGCCGCTTCTCGATGTGCTCGCGCTGTTCAAGGCGCAGGCGCATCTGCGAATCGAGTCGGCGGAAGCTGCGATCGATGTCGGGGAGCAGCGGCTCGTAGTAGTCGCGGCGCAGCGCGATGAGCTCCTCGAACGCCTCAAGGTCCTGTTGCCAGGTCACCAGCCGCTTGCGCAGCTGCTCGAGGTCGAGGTAGTTCTTGAGCGACTCGTGGAAATCGTGCGACGCCATCAGATCGAGCAGGTAGTAGGTCTCGGGGCTCTCGGGGAGGTCGCGCAGGCGTACCACCCAGTTGGCGTCCTGGTGGATCTCCTCGCGAACCAGCGCCTTGAGGAAGCGTCCTTCGCGGATCGCGGTAATCGAGGCGGTGAGCCTGTCGATCTGGGCGGCAAAGACCTCAAGGGCGTGCCCGTAGAGGCGCGCGGCCTTGCCGTAGACGCCGAGCTTGCCGTAGCTGTAGGGCACGGCGAGCAACGCCTCCTGCACGGCCAGGTCGGTGACCTCCCGCTCGGCGAGCAGCGTCCACGGCACCAGGGCGCGCGCATACGCGTCGCGATTCGCCGCGGACCAGCCCGAGGCGAGCAGCGCCCGGCTCGAAAACGGGCCCTCGAGGCGGACGCGGTCGAGAATCTCTCCGGCCTCCGCGTAGCTCTTCTCGCTGAGCAGCTTCTCCCCCAGCACCAGGTTGGCCTTGTCGCGGATCGCCAGGTTCATCGGGTCGTCGCTGACCAGCAGGCCGGTCTGCGCGAGCTGCATGCGCCCAGGCTCTTCCTTGCCGTACAGCATCAGCGCCATCCCCAGGTTGTAGCCGGAAAATCCGCTCAGTTGAGGACTCCCCTTGAGATCGTCGAACAGTGCGATCGCTTCGTCGAGGTGGCCGGTGAGCGTCAGGACCTGGGCCCTGAGGAACTGGAGGTCGTCCTCGATCGCCTCCGGCACCTCGCCGCGGATACTCTCGAGCGCGATCAGAGCCTGAGGCGGCTGGTCCTTCTGGTAATGGATCTTTGCCAGGCGGTAGAGTGCCTCGTTGCGGGTCTGTTCCGGGACGTCCCCTTCGATGACCGCGGTAATCGCGCGCCCGGCGCGGCGGTGCATGCGGTAGGCGAGCTCGAAATCGCCGACGGCGAACTCCGCCTGGTCGTAGTGGAGGTGGAAGGGGTCGAGCTCGGGGTCGTCGAGCTTGCGGTGCTGGCGCAGCTCGGTGTCGAGCCGGGCGATGGCGTCGAACCACTCGTCCTGGAAGGCGTAATAGAGCGCCTCGCCGAAATAGAGATCCTGCAGTTTTTCGGGCGCACGGGTGCTGGCGGCCAGCGCGGTGGTCGCGAACACGAGGAGAATATGCAGGATGACGAGCAGTCGGAACATGGCTTACCTGTTCTTGAGCGTGATCGACCCGCGGGCAAGGATGAGTTCGACGATGCCGGGGTGCACGTCCTTTTCGAGCGTAAAGCTCTCCTGGTTCTGGAAATCGCTCCCGCCGCCGGTCTTGCCGTTGACCGTGACCTGCAGCTGGTGGTCGCCGGTTGGGATGTTGCCGGTGTAGAGGCGCTGAACCCCGCCCATCTGGAGCGCCTCGAGCTCCTTGAAGGTATAGAGGTGGTAGGTGGCCGGCTCACCGTCGATGGCGATAGCCACAGAATCGAGACGGTAAGGCTCCTCTTTCGGCACCGAAACAAAGATCGCGACCTGGGTGTGCGACGGGTAGAGCAGCCGCTCCTCGAGCTGGTTGAGCTCTGCGGCGATCGAGAGGACCTCCCCCTTGATCTCCTGGACCTGCTCGTCGAGCCCCTGAACCTGCGGGTTGGTCTCGTCAGCGGCAGAGGCTGCACTGACGACCAGGAGCGCCGCCAGGCTGGCGACAACAAACCGTTTCACGATAATTCGCATCTGCGTCATCCTTTTCTTTCCGGCTTGATCAATACTTGCCGACGATGTTGATGAACAGCCCCTGGTGATCGTAGCTGTATTGGGTCAAATCGTCCGAGAAGTCGCTGAAGTTGTAACCGACCCCGACCTTGACGTGGTTGCCGACATGGCGATAGAGCCCGACCAGTGAGCCAAAGCGTTGTTCACTGGCGTCGGGGAGATCGAGCATACGCCCCTCGAGCAGGGCGTCCCAGCGATGCACGAAGTGCCAGTCGACCCGGGCCACGACGAGGTGCGCCTGGCTGCGCACGTACTCCGGTGCGACCCGGTCGAAGGCGTATTCACCCCGGCGATAGGCGTACTTGCCGCCGATGCTCCAGCGCGCGTTCAGGGCATAGGTCGCGTCGAGCGAGGCGATGTGCGTCTTCTGGAGCAGGCCCGAGGCCGACTCGCCGGTGGCGCTACTCTGCGCGGAGGTCGGGACATCGTAGACATAGGTGTACTTGACCAGGGCGTTGAGGCGATCGTTGTCGACCGGCCGGTAGGCGTATCCGAGCACCGCCTCGATGAACTCCCCGTCGTAGGCGGTCTCGGCGGAGTTGTCGCTGACGGCGTAGTTGAACTTGCCGATCAGGCTCCAGTTCGGCGTGGTGCGATACCGGAGGGAGTTGCGGAACAGCCAGGTGGTCAGCTCGGAATCCGGCGTACCGGGCTGGAAAGACTCGTCCCGCCGGAACTCGACGCCGCTGGAGAGCTTGGCGCGCTCGAAGCCGTAACCGACAGTGAGCCCCGCCGCGCTCCGCGCGATCACGCTGCCGCTCTGCCGATCTTTCAGCCGCCCCCGTTCGGCGCTGGCGCCGAGGGTGAGTCGGTCCGTCGGGGTCAGCTCGACCCCTGCAGCGTGCATCAGCCCGGTCGGAACGTCGCCGTGGTCGTAGCGCTCCTCCATGTAGAGGCTGAGCTGGTCGCTGTAGCGGCTGCGCAGACCGGAAGTCAGGTTCCCCTTGCGGGCACGCATCCCGTTGTCGCTTCGCTCGTTCTCGTTGGCATAGCTCAGGTACAGCGTGCTGCGGTCGGAATAGAGGTATTCCGTGGCGAGTCTCCCCGCCACGCCGAGATCGCCGTCGGAGACCTCGCCGTCAACCTTGAAACGGTCACCAAAGCGCTGGCTGCCGCCAAGACCGAAGCGCCCGTTCTCGGCGCGCTGCTCGTCCGACGCCAGGGTCTCCTGCACGAAGGTGTAGGCCGTCAGGCTCCCCAGGGAGTCGTAGCGCAGGCGCAGCACGCCGTCGGTGCGCTCCCCCTCCTCGGCAAGCGGCCGGGTGCCGCGCGAGAGATCCTCGAGGCGGTCCTGGCGGAGACCGGTGCTGAGGTTCCAGTGCGGGGTCAGGCGGTAGTCGAGGTCGAGTTCGGCGGCGTCGCTGGCGTAGATCTCCTCCTGTTCCAGCCGGTCGACCTTCAGCCGGGTGCTGAGCCGCTCGCCGATCGGCAGCTCCGCCGTCCCGCCGTACTTCGTGGTCGCGGTCTCGGCCGCCAGCCCGGGGGCGACGTAGCCGGCCTCGAGCTCCTGGCTATACAGGGTGAGCCGCCCCGCGCCGCCCGGGACGATGTCGGCGAGGCCGACGCTCAGGTCGCTGCGGTAGCCCCGCGCCGGGGTATCGCTCGGGGGGACGGCGACCGGGGCGAAGCCGAAGCCGCCGTCCCGTGAGGTCGCGGTCGTCACGTCGGTCCCGTCGCTCTCCCCGGCCTCGACACGGAGCCAGGTCTCGGCGGAGTGGCGCAGGGTCACGTCCGCGGCATAGAGCGATGCGTCCTCGCTGTCGGTCTCGCTGTTGCTGGCGGTCACCCCGAGCTTGACGTGGTCGTTTACCCACCCCTCGACGCGCCCGCCCGTCGCCAGCAGGTCGGGGGACTCGACCCCGGGGCTGAACTCGTAGCGCGCCACCAGGTATTGCGGGTGGCCGAGGGTGGCGTCGCTCTGAACCAGCGCTCCGTCATCCCCCGTCGAGCTGAGGGGACGCGCCAGCAGCACGCGTCCCTGCAGGTAGTCGACGGTGTAATCGAGCTCGGGGATCAGATCCTTGACGGCGAGCACCAGCCCCGAGTCCTTGTCGCGGACCTCGATACGGAGGCGCTCCGAGCCCTCGAGGATGTCCTGGCGCTGCAGGTAGTAGAGCGATCCGCCGGTCCCCCGGAACTCGTCGCGCCCCGCCACGGTCCCGGGGTCGGCGGCGAAACCGTCGACCAGGAGGCGCCGCTCGCCGTAGCCGGTGATGGCCTCGCTCTGGAGATGCAGGTTGGCGCCGTAGAGCCCGCGGTCGACGTGGGCCAGGCTGTTCTGCAGGTAGCCGACCCTGAAGTTCCCCCACAGCCCGTAGTTCTGCTCCTGCTGCAGCTTGAGGTAGAACTTGCCGCTGGTCGGGGCCTCCTCGGTGACCGTCCCGTCATCGCCATAGGTCGGGTAATGGACGTCCGGATCGATGCGCCGGAACAGCGCCTCGGGCGACTTGTCGAGGAAATTGCTGAAGATTTCGTCGAGCGGGCCTTCGCGCGTGTCGGCACTGGCGGTCAGGTTCCAGCCGAGGCCGAACTTCCCCCTGGTGAAAAAGGCCAGCCGACCGTCGGCGCTGATGTCGTCACTGTAGCGCGGCTGGTCGGGGTTGAGCAGGTCCGCCGGTCCGTTGGTCCGGTTGGCGGAGACCGTCACATCGGCGATGCCGACGGTGAACCAGTCGCTGCGCTCGATGGAGAGATCGCGCAGGAACAGGTCACCGTTCCCTGCAGCGTCGAGCACCGCGACCTCGACGGTATGCAGGCCGATGGGGAGGATCTGTTCGGCGACGAAGGCCCCGTCCGGATCGACCGGGACGTTGTGGCCGGCCAACCAGACCGTGTGCCCCGGGGGGATATCGCGACCGGTGGCCCGGACAGTCCCCCCTTGCAGCGAAATGGTCTGCAGGGCGAGGCGGCTTTCGCCGTAACCGGCCCTGAGCTCCGTCTCCACATCGGCATCGGCGAGGTCGGGGGCAACCTGGTCGACGATCCACAGCGGCTGCGGTGCCGTCTCGTCAAAGTGGTGGGACTCGTCGTAGACGCGCAGCAGGTAACGCAGCTCCACACCGGGGGCCGTAAAGTCTTCCTTCGCTGGCCACCACTCCCCCTCACCGCGAACGTCGAGGGGGATCACGGCGAGCGGCTTCGCCTGCAGCGACCCGTCCTGCGGAAAGATACGCACTTCCGACCAGGCGATGAAATTCGGGTAGTTGCTGTAGGCGCGGAAAAATACGCGGTTCTCCTGAAAGGAAGTGTCCGGATCGTCGCGATAAGCGATGGAACGCGGCCAGGCCGTCACGTTGAGGCGCGGCACGCTGGTGAGGGCATCGTGTTTGAACTGGACTTGCGCGTGGTCGAGGGCGAGGTCGGTGCAGCGCTGCACATCCGGGATACTCATGCGCAAGTCGTCCATCGGGGCGCCGTCAACGGAGATGCGCATCAGGTTCAGAGCGAAGGGGTCGGAGGTACTGACCTCGCGGGTCAGGCGTTCGATCTCCACCCCGTCATAATCATCGAGGCTTGAAAGCTCGTCGTAGACGATTTCGACCTCGACACGGGAGGTGTCCGACTCGACGAAGCCCGCGTTGATCACGTCTTGTGACTGGACATAGCCGCGCCCCTCGAATTCGGTCTGCTCCGGCGTCAGCCCCATGCGCTGCGCTACCGCCACCATCGCCTTGCGGGCGCGCTCGGCGGACCAGCCGATGTCGTCGCCGTAAAGCATCGCCACGCGCCGATCGAGACGCTGGTTGCGGGTGTAGCCGATGAAGCGCAGTCGCACGTTGGTCTTGCCGGCGACCTCCGCCAGCGTCGTGCGCAGGCGCGCGAGGGATTCTTCCGGGATCACCGGGTCGCCGTCCTGGAACAGGATCGGCGCTACGTTCCCGGCGGCAGGATGATAGACCCGAGTTACCGTTTCGGCGGCGGCCGCCTCGGGACAGATCTGCGGCTCGTCGGGGAGCTCCTGCAGCGGGTCGTCGTACCAGAATTCGACCTCGACACGCCGGTTGAGCGACCTCCCCTTCGGGGTATCGTTGGAGGCGACCGGCCGGGTCGCGCCGGCACCGTCGCTGTCGACCGCGGTGCTGTTCAGGCCCAGCCCCTCCTGCACGGCAACCGCCACGCGGCGGGCGACCGCCTTGGAGAGCCCCAGGTGATCGACATAGATGCGCATGTCACGTCCGGCCAGAGGTTGGGTGTCGGTGTAGGCGATGAACTTGATCGTCACGTTGCGCTTGTTGGCGAGGTCGTTCAGGATCTGGCGAACCTGCTGCAGGTAGCTCTCGGGGACCTCGACCATGCCGCTCTCGTAGTGAAGCGGGGTCAGCAGGTTTTTGACCCGGGCACGGTGGTTATGCCCCTCCTTGTAGCGCAGCTTGCAGACGGTCTCGGAGCGGCAGACCTTGACCCGGTTGATCTGTCGCGACACGTAGACCTGCCTCTCGACCATTTTCTGAACGACCTCGTCGTACCAGACCTCCACCTCCACCCGGCGGTTCTGGGCCCGACCCGCTTCGCTGTCGTTGTCGGCGACCGGAAGGCGATCGCCGAGCCCTTCGTAGGAGATCGCCTCGGGGGGGAGCTGCAGCTGCTGCTGGCAGTATTCGGCGACGGTACCGGCCCGCTCCTGGGAGAGCCCGACGTTGTCGCCGTAGATCGCGGTCAGCTCGTCGCTGAGGTGCTGGGAATCGGCATGGCCGACGAAATGGAGGCGGACGTTGTTGCGCTCGCGCATGGTGTCGAGGATGCCGCGCAGCTGCTCCAGGTACCCCTCTGGAATGTCGGCTTCGCCGGCGCGGAAATGGATCGGCGGGATCAGGTTGGCCAGCTTGACCGTCTTTATCTGCAGCTCAAGTGACTTTCGCGTCTTGACCGCGTCGCCCTGATCCTGCGCAAAGACCCCCGGATCGATGGCCCAGACGTCATAGACCTGATCGGCGAACAGATGCATCTCGGTGGCTTCCCCGCAGGAGCTCGCTTCCCGCAGGGCCTCTCCGTTCAGCACCGTCTCCGCAGGCGGGGGCCCGTCGTCGGCAACCGCCCGCGCAAGGCCGGGAAGCAGTAACTGCAGAACGAGCAGGCACCCCGACAGGAGCGGCGCCAGCCGTGCCCTGGTCACCAGCGGGTTGAATACGTGGCCGCGGTTCATGGCGTCACCGGCTTTCCGCGCCGCCAGAACACGCTGGTTTCGACGGTTAATCGATAGAGCACTTCATCCTGGCTGCGCCAGGCCTCCTCGATCAGGTCACGCAATGCTTCGAGGCGCTCTTCGACCAGCGAGGCCTCTTCGACATCGGCCAGATAGGAAATCCGCAGAATTGATGGCTGTTCCCGCAGCACCTCGATCAGCTGCTCGACGCGCGGCTGCCAGACCTCGCGCAGCTTCGCACCGTCGACCTCGAAGACCCCGGCGGCCACGTCGATGGAAACCACCCGGTGCAGTGCGGTGGCAAAGTTGAAGCGGAGCGCCTTGCCGCGCGTCGCACGCTGTACGCGCGGGTTTTCACTGATGACACGGTAGCCGGTCGGCAGCGTGCGGTCGTCGAGCTTGAGGATGAAGTTGCTGCCGCGCTCCGCGTCCGGGACCGTCGCGCAGGTGATGTGGAAGCGCCCTTCGGGGTCGGTGGTGGCGATCAGTCCCCGCGCGGTGACGACCCGTACTCCGGCCAGCCCGTGCTCCCCTGCTCCCTGCTCTCCGTCGAGATCGCGATCGTCGAACACCTTGCCGAGAACGTCGGTGCAGTCGAAATCGGGGTCGGCGACGACACGGACGGTCGCGGTGGCGATCTCGGAAAGCGGTCCCCCGCTGGTGCTGTCGAGCACCTGAGCCCGGTTGACGAATTCCCCTTCCGAGACACCCCCGCCGACCCGCAGCAACAGTTGGATGGTGTGCTCACGGTTGTAACCGATGTCGAGATTGTCCCAGCGGAGCTGACCGCCGCTGTCGTCCGGCTCGAGCTTCGCGCCGTCGTAGCGAGCCGATCCACTGACGTACTTGAAACCGGGCGGCAGCGTATCGACAACTCCGAGAGGGGGGAGCGCGCTGCGCAGGGTGTTCTTCACGCGAATGGTATAGGGGACGATCTGCGCGCGGTTCACGTTGACCTGCGGAGTAGTCTTGAAGATGGCGATCTTTTCCTCGACCTGCTGATCAACCGGGATGTGGTTGTTGTAGATCTGGTTCGCCGACGCGTTGAAATTCAGATGCAGGTAGTAGTTGGGCGGCCCCGCGGGGACAGTCGCGGAGATTTCGGCTTCACAGACACCGGTCGCAGCGACGGCGTCGTCGGGGCAGAGCGGCACCGGGTAGGCTGCTGTCGCTGCGTCGCTCAACGGCACTTCAGTCAGCGACGGCCCGGCGACATAGCCAGTCGGCGCCGCCGTGACGGCGATCAGGTAGTCCTCGCCGGCGGGGCATTCGCTCGGATCGAAGACCAGGTCGAACTTGTAACTGCCGTCGGTCCGAGTCGTCTGGTTCTGCTGGGCTGCGTCGATGAAGCAGCTTGCCGGGAGCGGCGTCGAGGTCGCGCTGCGCAGCATGGTCAGGGTCACGCCGGCCAGAGGCGCGTGGGTCGCGACGTCGTAAACGATGCCGTTGGCCGGGATGTCGGTTCGCGTCGGGTCGGCGCTGCCGGGGAGGACCGGGTCGTCGCTCACGATCGGCGCCGGCCAGGGTCCGATCAGCTGCGCCTGGTTCAGCACCACGCTGCCGCTCGGCAGGTTCGTCGCCAGGGACGCTTCGAAACTGACATTCAGGCTCTCGAACGGTTCGATGGTCAAGTCGGTGACGTTCAGGGTCTCGCCGCTAATCGCGGAACTCGCCCCGGGGGGGACGACGACGTTACCGAGGGAGCCGGCCTGGAAACGCTGGATCGCGTTGAGCGCCTCGATATCGTCGACGAGGCCGAAGCCGACGAGGCGGATCGCCGTCGGGTTCTCGATCGTCAGGGTGTAGAGCAGACGGTCCCCCGGGTTCGCCACAGGCTTGTCGACGACTTTACGCAGGAGCAGATCGGGAGTCGCGATGATCAGGGTGGTGGTCACCGGGCCGGCGACGTAGTCGTTGAAACCCGGGATGCCGCTGCCGGTGCGCTCGTCGGCACTGGCGCCGTCGAGGCTCGTCCATGTGACGCTGGCGCTGTTGACCAGGGACTGGCCGGCCACTACCGTATCGAGCACTTGTACGGCATAGCTGACGGTAACGGTGTCCCCCTGGAGAATATCAAAGCTGCCGTTCCAGAGCAGGGTCTGCGGAGTCGCCACCCCGTCGCCACTCACGTTCGGCTCGTTCGGCGCCCCCGCGACCCGCGCGCTTCCGGCGACGTAGGCCAGACCGAGACTCAGGGTGTCGTCGAGCACTGCGTCGAAGGCGTCGGCGTTGTCCACCCCACCGGCGGCAGTCAAATCGACGGTGTAGGTCAGGATATCGCCGGCGACCGGCGGCGTCGCCGGATTCACGCTCTTGACGAGGCTGACGGCTGGCTCGACGATGGTCAGCGGCGCGCTGCTGCCGTCGGTTGAGGTTCCGGGTGGGACGGCGTCAGAGGTATAGGCAGCGGTGTTGACCACGCTGGTGCCAGCGTTGGCGGCATCGTTGTTGGCCACGCGGGCAGTCAAGGTGATAACCGCCTGCTGGCCGGCGGGGATGGTCGGGAAGCTCCAGCTCAGGACCTGGCCCGTCTGAGCGGTGGTGATGCCCAGCGGTGCGCCGTTCAGGGTGGCGGTAGCGTCGACATAAACGAGCGCGTCGTGCAGGGTGTCGCTGACCACGACGTTGTCGAGTGCCGCTCCGACCGGCACCCCTGGCACCGTAATCTGGTAAAGCAGCGGTTCGCCGATGGCCGCCGAACCGCTCGCCGGACTCAACAGGCTCTTGCTCAGCGCCTCGACGCTCACCAGGTTGGTCATGTAAAACTGTGCCACATCACCCGGGATGTAGGCCTGCCCTGCCCCTCCCGGCAGCGACCAGTACCTGTCGATGGTCGCGCTGTTGTTCCAGAGCTGGTTCGGACCGAAATCGGTATGGAAACCGACGGTGTAGTCAACGGTGACGCATTCCCCGGGAGCGACCGGCGTGTTCAGAACGAAATTCAGGCTGCCACCGCGAGCCGACGGCGGTAGGAAGCTGTAGTCGCTGCCGGGATTAAGAAGCACCCCTCCCACCGCCACCTGTGGCGCACTCAGGCTGGCCTCGTCGAGCTGACTCGCCAGGACGTCGCTGATCTGGACACCGTATGCCGGCGCCTGTCCATTGGTGTTGCACGACTCGAGCTGGAATGACACGGTATCGGCAATGACGTTGACATTCAGCGGGGTGTCGATGCTGTTGGCATTCCCGTTGCCCCGCTTGACGACCGGGCTGAGCAGCGGCTGCCGCACGGTCAGGATTTCGCTGGCGACCAGGCGAGTGGAGTTGGTCACCGGGTTCCCGTTGGCATCGAGGTAACCGAGAATGGCGGTATTGGTCAGAGTAGAGCTTGAGACCTGGGGGATTCCGGCGTCCGGCTGGACGATGGCTTGGTATTCGATCACCAGGGCATCGACCGGTGTATTATCACGGCTCGGGGCATTGACCACGTCACCCAGATCCCAGATCAGAGTACCCGTCGCCCCTACCGACGGCTGGGAGACGAGAGTGTAGGTAAACGGCCTGCCCCCCGAGGGAGGGGAGATACCGACCAGACCGATGTAGGTCATGCCGGTCGGTAGGACATCCTGCAGCGTCACGTTGCGGGATGTCCCTTCGGCGAGGTTCAGGGTCAGCCGGTAGGTGACGATGTCACCGATGCGCACGATTTTATCGACGGCACTGCTTGCAGCGTCAACATAGCTATCGCGGATGATCGCTTTCTCAAGGCTGTTGTCGTCACCGACGATCAGGGAGGTGCTGACCGGACCGGCAACATAATCGTTGTAGGCAGGAACGCTGCTGCCGGTACGCTCGAAAAGATTGATGCCGTCAAGACCGGTCCACTGTACGATGACGCTGTTGTCCAGCACCTGGCCGGCGACCACCGTATTGAGCACCAGCACGTCATAGCTGACGGTGACGATCGTCCCCTCGGGGATATCGATGTCGGCCGTCGCGTCGGCGAGATCCCAAGTGAGGTTCTGCGGGGTAATGCTACCGTCACCGCTGACCGTCGGGTCAGAGATGGTGTTGCCTATGCCGTTGACGCTGGCAGAACCGCTGACATAGCTCATCCCGAGGCCGAGGCTGTCCTCGATGCGCAAGTCGAAAGCGTAGGAAAAATCATCCGTGATGCTCCCACCAGAGGCTCTGAAGGTCAGGCGGTAGCGCAAAATGTCGCCGGCTCTGGGTCCAAGCCCCGGTCGGTTGACGTTGCTGACCGACTTGGCGATGGCAATATTCGGCTCGACGATGGTCAGCGGTGCAGCACTCCCTTCGGTTATCGAGCCGGGCGCAATGGCATCGAAAGTGTAGTTGGCTCTGTTGACCACACGCACGCCGGCATTGGCAGAGTCGTTGTTCGCCACGCGTACACTCAGGGTAATGATCGCTTGCTGACCGGCAGGAATGGTCGGGATGGCCCAGCTCAGGTCCTGTCCTGACTGAACAGTGGTAATGGGGAGCGGTGCACCATCCAGGGTGGCGGTGGCAGCAACGTACCCAAGGGCATTGTGCAGAGTGTCGTTCACCACCACGTTGTCAAGCGCCGCATTAACCGGTGCCCCCGGTACCGTGATCTGGTAGACCGCCTGTTCGCCAATAGTCGCATATCCGCTCACCGGACTACGCAGAGATTTGCTTAACGGCTCGACGGCGACCTGGTTGGTCATCCAGACCCGCGCCACGTCGGTCGGAGTATAGATCCGCCCGGCCGCTGGAAGAGAAGCGTATTGGACAAGACGCGCCTCATTGCTCCAGGTCGATGACACGCTGATGTCGTCGTGAAAACCGATTCTGTAGCTGATGACGAAGCAGGACCCTGGGTTGACCGGTGTGTTGAGGTCGAAGCTCATGCTGCCGCCGCGACCCGCCGGCGGGACGTAATTGTAATCGGCAGTAGGAGCTAGGAGAGTGCCGTCAATGCTTACGACCGGCGACGAAAGGCTGCCTTCGTCAAGCTCGTCTGCCAGCAAATCGCTGACCTGGATGGTGTAGGCCGGGGCCAGGCCGTCGTTGCAGGAGGAGAGCTCGAACCGCATCGTGTCGCTTGCGAGGTTGACCTGGTATGGGTCGGCCGCGCTGCCACTCCCCTGCCGTCCGCTGCCAAGATCGACCTTGCTGATCGCGCGCATCTGCGGCTGCAGGACCTCGATGCGCTCGGCGGCCGTCAAGCGGCCGGGGAAGAGGGCCGGGTCTCCGCCAGAGTAGGAGAGCATTGCCAGGTTGTCGAGCAGCTGGGAGGTAGTGGTGTCGATCCCGGCAGGCGATGCGTCGCTCACCACCTGTGCCACATAGCGGATCACCAGGGTGTCGTTGCTGCTGTCGCCATCGGGGGTGTTGACGATGTCACCGAGCTCCCAGCGCAAGGTTCCAGTGTCTCCAGCCAGCGGCTGTAGGCCTGGGGTATAAGTGAGGTTGAGACCGCCAATCAGCGTGGAGCTCTGCAGCGCCAGGCCCGTGGGGAGCGTATCCTCTACCACGACGTTACGGGTCGTGTACTCCTGCAGGTTGAGGGTCAGGTCGTAGGTGACGGTATCGCCCACCCGCACCACTGGATTGCCTGTGCTCGGCGGCGACTCGGCGTAGGAATCGGCGAAGACTGATTTGCTGAGCGAGGTGTTGTCCTCGGTCAAGACAGTGACGCTGGCCGGGCCGGTGCAATAGTCGTTGGGCAGGATGATGCCGGAAGTCCCGCAGCCTGCGCCGGTGCGCTCCCGTCCCGGCGCCGGGTTGGTAACCGGTTCGATCGGAAAGTCTTCGTCAACGGATGTCCAGTCCACGTAGGCGCTGTTGGTAAAGGAACTCACCGAGGTCGCGTCCACTACCGTCACCTGATAGGTCAGAACCAGGGCCTGGCCAGCGGGGATATCAAGGGTGCCATCGCCATTCTCGCGTCCCCAGACCAGGGTAGTCCCCGCCGGTATGCTGGGATCGACGACAAAGCCAGAGACCGGCGCGCCTGCGATGGATGCCGTGGCCGAGTTGGCAACCAGGGCGACAGAGGCCGGCAACGTGTCAACGATGTTGACATCAAAGGCGGTCGACGTGCCGTTGTTAAAAACGGTGATGGTGTATTCGAGGATGTCGCTTACCGTGGCCGGGTCGGTAGCCGGCTTGCCAGGCGGTGCCACGAAGGACATCGCCTTGGTGGCCGTCAGCAGCGGCTCTGTCACGCCCATCGGGGGGCTGACAGCGGACTCGCCGTCCAGATTGGTGACGGAGACGCCGTTGGCTCGATTGTAGTTGTAGGTGGCGCTATTGGAGAAGAAGACGCCGTCCTGATTGGTGAGTGTGTTCAGCAACTCGACGGTGATTGCTATTTCGGCCTGGGTACCCGCGGCAATGTCGATGCCGGTGGCGCTGTCCGCGAGGATAAGCGAGGTGTCCGTTCCACTGTTGTTGATCGTCCAGGTTCCACCCGACACCGCCCGGGCGCTGACAAAGCGCAGGTTGGTGGGCAAGGTGTCCAGGATCTCCACGTCATACAGCGGCACGCTGGACGGGGCGGCCGGCACCGCAATGAAATACTCGAACTGCTCGCCAACGGCGGCGCTGGGCTGGGCAAGGGTCTTGGAGAGCGGCCCCGGTACCTGGATGGTCACCACGGTGGAATCCTCGTCGCCGATCGTCGAGGGATTCGACGGGTCATCGGGTGCGGCCACGCCGTTGACGTACGGGTCGTCGCTCCTGGCGTTGAAGCTTGAGTCGGCGTTGAGAATCGCCTGGTTGGGAATCGGGGTACCGTTGGCCAGCCCGCTTTGCAGGCTGATATCGAATTCAATCGCCAGTTCGCCAGACACATCAACGTTCAGATCGGGCGCCCCTAGCAGTTGGAACTGGCCCGAGCCTGAATCGAAGGTCCAGGTGGCACTGTACCCGGCGCCCGCCGTAATCTGGACATTTCCGAAGGTCGTGGTATCGAACAGCGCGGGATCCAGGGTGTCATCGATGACGACCCCGGTGATACTCTGGTCGACGTTGAACACGCGCAGCCGGTAGCGCAGGGAATCGCCTGGCGCTGCCGTGGTGGCCGGGTTCGCCAGACTCGACAGGTTCTGCACCGTTTTTTCGAAATAGTAGCCGGAAAGGGCCGCCGTGACGGTCTGGCTGTCCTGATGATCGACCAGCGTCGGCGTGCCGTCGCTGAGGGTGCGCGTGAATTCCCGCCGGGCAGCAAAGCTGCTGTCGGCGCTGTACCAGCGGGTAGCGCCTGCGACGTTGGTCAACGGCGTGCCGTCAAGGGGGGTGGTGGGACTGCTGATCGGGTCGAGTTCCGTCTGGTAAGTCACCAGCAGCCGTTCGGTTGGTCCGATCGGCCCGGCGGTGTCGGTCATGGTCAGGGTGAGCTGACATCCGCTGTAGGTGAGCGAATAATCGGTTCCCGCAGTCAGGCTCTTGACGAGGTTAATACCGTCAGCCTGGTAGATGGCGGCGCCGAGGCCGGTGGTTAGGTCGTAGTCACACATCCCCACGGGGATAGTGTCGACAATGGTGGCATTCCAGGCATCTCCGCCGCCGCTGTTCTGCGCGTCGATGCTGAAGGTGGCGCTGTCCCCCAGGTTGATGGCGGTGGATGTGCTCGATTTATTGACCACCAAAGTGGGGGCGACGATGGTCATCGGCGCCGAGATGCCCGACTCGCCCGGCAGAGGGTTGAAGTACTCGTTGGCTTCCTGCACCCCGTCCTCATTGAGGTCGATCCAGCGCGAAAAATGCCAGGTGGCGGTGTTGGTAAAACTCACGCCGGGCTGATTGGTCAACGTATCGTCAAGAACCACCGTGAGATCGATGACGAGTTGCAACCCTGCATTGATATTGGGCAGACTAAAAGTGAGCAGACCGCCTGTGTTGCTGTAGGTATAATCCACACCCTCCGTTAACGTACCTCCACTCTTCCAACGCACAATGGGAGAACCGATCACGGTAAGATCCACGCCCGTGGCATTGAGATCGTCGCTAACCACGATGGTGCCGATGTTGTTGGGCGATGGATCACCGAAGGGATAATTCATCGACGGGATGGTGAGGCTGTAGGTGAAGGGCAAACCGATGGTGGCCGTAGAGGCCGGAACCTGTTTATCAATAGTTTCGGCGGGGATCATGATATTCTGGCAGGCGCCGCTGAACGCTCCCTCCTCCGAGTTGACCACCCAGAGTTTATGGTCAATGTTGGAGCAGGCCATGTTGCCCGAATACCAGACGTTGTCGAAAACAATCAGATAAACTGTGGTCTTGTCGGGGGTATAGAAGTTTAACGTGGGTTCCAGGCCGTTCGGCCAGGTCGGTGAGACGGGGAAGTTCCTGAACTCGCAGTTCATATCGATACCGAATGAACTGCTGGGCAGATTTGCCTGAACAAAGGGATCGTTCCCATCGATCACCGCGACGGTGTCTGTGGGGTTCTGCAAATACCCGGAACACATATCCGTGCCAGCCAAAGCTGGGGATGGCCGTCCCAACAAGACGGCCACGAGGAGAAGCAGTGCTGCTCTGCAGAGAGTATGCATAAGTTGTCGGGTCACCAGATACGTCATTTAAAATCCACGAAAAAAGCGCTCATCCTCTGCCGAAGATGAGCGCTCTAATGATTCCCTGAGGACGACCGGGGCCTAGATGCAGTATCTCATCTCTTCGGCAACCCGGCTGTCCAGAAGTTTGGACCCGTGGCTTTGCGTCACCAGATTACTCTGGCTTTGCCCTTTCGGAGTCTTGGTCTAATCATCTGCCGTAAAGGCAGATCGTTGTGCGCCACTCCTTAACGTAAAAAAGCGTTCATCCTCTGCCGAAGATGAGCGCTTTAAACTCCTCGAAGACGACCGAGGCTTAGATCAGCGTCTCATCTCTTCGGCAACCCGGCTGTCCAGAAGTTTGGACCCGTGGCTTTGCGTCACCGGATTACTCCGGTTTTGCCCTTTCGGAGAAATACCTACCGTATGACAAGGTGTATAACCGATAGCGAAACACCCTGTCAAGAACCAAATCTGGTAATAATCGTCATTATGACACGCCGGCCTCGCAAAGCGGATGATACCGGTTTTTTGCTTACTATTATTTTTTATTAACATCGTGTTCCGAGAGCAGAGAATTGGATGCACTGATTATCGCCTGAAACGGAAATTCACGTAAATGAGGAAGAAGGTCCAATCCCGCCTAGCTCGACCGAAATAAATCAAGCACATTGGCGTTTGAATGGAAGAAAATGAATGGATGACGCACACCCCCAGAGAGCGTGAATCCTGTCCAACCTGTTTTCCCCAGCCCGTGAAGGCCGAAGCTTAGTTGATGATTCTTAAATTCGTCGGAGGGCTCGGCCTTGATATTTCAACGGCTTTCTCGGTCGCAGAACTAAGCTTCTCGGAAATCTGTTTGACATCCTCGATGTTTTTACTGGTAACCACGCGGTCGAGACGCTCTTTAAGAGAAGCAATTTCAGCTCTCTGCTCTTCAAGATTCTGAACTGTTTTGGCGTTACCAGTGCGCTCGATATATTCTTTAAGATTGTCGATCAGTTCGATGTTTTGTGCGACCTGCCTTGAATAATCTCGATAGAGACCGATCTCGAAGTTTTCACCTTTTATGCTTATTTGCGACCAAAGCGGCGACGACACTAAAATCGACCCAATCAAGGTCAAGGTGAAAGGGAGCCCTCTGGGATGCACCTTGGTCCCTTTCACGAAGTCAAAGAGCACAAAAGTCAAAACGATGGTCCCCATGACAACCGCGACAGTGAAATACAGTTGATCCCCCATACCTGCTACCCCCTTTGGCCGTTCCCTCTGCCAGGCACACACATCGATACTTAACGTTGACCAACCTTTATCACCCGTAAAGGCCTTGTCAATAAAGGCTTCCTGCGAGCACCATCCGGGCGGACGCACGCGCCGACGGCAAGGATCGTGAAGCTTTGGAGCTGGGATGTTGTGAATACGTGCCTTTGCACCAGGCCCGAACACGCTCCACCTGGCCCCCAGGTGTCAGCGGATCAGCGCCGGTCCATTACTTTTGTCCACCGGCACCAGCCTCTCCTTCTCCCCTGCAGACCCACCGCCGTGCGTGCTAGAATTGATAGTAGACCGAATCGGTCGGAAAGGAGTCCATGATGAACAAGGAGCGCTTCACTTATGTCTGTCTGGAAGCCGAAGCTGGACGTGATGCTTTCGTGCGGCATCCCGACTCCGGCGAGGAAGGGCGTGTCACCTCGTGTATCGAGAAAACCGGGCATGTCGTGGTGACCCGACCCGACAACGAAACCCGCTGCTGGGACTATCGCGAATGTAACGAGCTGAAGCACACCAAGATCGG
>QKBP01000015.1 GCA_003246035.1 Desulfuromonadaceae bacterium
AATCATTTTAATCCTTTTTTTTCATGAAACCCGCACATTTTAGAGCTTAATCGCGTTATAGTAAACCTATAACTGCATTGTGGATGCGGATGTGCGATGAGGCATGACGCCGCGACGTACGAAGGACAGGAGGCCATGGACAACCGAGAAAGGCGTCCCCATGGCTCAGATCAGCTACACCCATTGCCACCACTGCGGGGAGCGACTCACCGTTAACGACACCCCCTACTGCCCGCCGTGCAACCTCTACCTCGCCTACCGGGCCCTCCCCCTGCTTCTGGGGATGCTGCTCAGCGGCCACCCGGCACTGGTCCCCCTGTTGCAGCCTGCTCGAATCGATGCCGAGGAGGCGTCTCACTCCCAGCGCCCCGCCCCAAAGAGAGAGCCTGAATATCGGGCCTACATGTGGCGGCGTTTGGCGCGTTGAGTAGACTGTGCATGCGCACAGCGTCGGAACGTTTGACCTGATACCAGATTATACGCGGCTCCACGTGGTTTGTATCCCCGCCTGAAGCTATGATCCTTTTCAACGCAGCGGCTGTTGTGGCAGGCGGTCGCGGCGAACCTTCTTCATTCTCCTTACGTCCTTCTCTTCATGTGAAAAGCCGGCTCGGGATGCCTCCCCCGAGCCGGCTTTTCCTTTGGATAGCGATCAAACCCCTCAGCCCCTCCGCCAGCGGTGATATCTCTCGACCCAGGCGAGCAGCCTCTCGGGGACGTGCGCCCTTTTCCATTCGCCGGCGGCCGCCTTGTTGGCCTCGGCCAGGGTCGGGTAGGTGTGGATGGTCGCGAGGATCTTGTTCAAGCCGATCTTGTGCTTCATGGCCAGCACGTACTCGGCGAGCAGATCACCGGCATGACTGCCGACGATCGTCACCCCGAGAATCGTATCCTTCCCCTTCGGCGTGATGACCTTGATCCAGCCGTGCGCCTCGGAGTCGGCGATCGCGCGGTCGAGATCGTCGATCCCGTAACGTGTCACCTCGACATCCAGCCCCTGCTCGAGAGCTTCCCCCTCGTTGATCCCCACCCGGGCCACCTCGGGGTCGGTAAAGGTACACCAGGGGATCACACGGTAGTCGACCTTGAACGACCGGAACTGCCCGAACAGGGCGTTGACCGCCGCATACCAGGCCTGGTGACTGGCGGTGTGGGTGAACTGATAAGGGCCGGTCACGTCGCCGGCACAGAGGATGTTGGGGATGTTGGTGCGCAGAAACGGATCGGCCTCGACCGTCCCCCGGGGAGTCAGGCGAACCCCCAACTCCTCGAGACCGAAGCCGCTGACGCTGGCTTTGCGCCCCACCGCCACCAGGATGGCGTCGAACCCGATCTCGACCCGTTCGCCGCGATGATCGCAGACCAGCAGCTTGCGCCCGTTTTCGACCCGAACCTCCTTGGCGGCGTGGCCGGTCAGCACCCGGACCCCCTCCGCCTCGAAGCGTGCGCGTACGTACGCGGAGACCTCCGGGTCCTCGCGGGAGAGAAGGCGCTCGGCCATCTCCACCTGGGTGACCTGCACGCCGAGGCGGGCCATCGTCTGGCTCAGCTCGCTGCCGATCGGACCACCCCCCAGCACCACCATGCGCTCCGGCTTCTCGCGCAGCCCCCAGAGGGTGTCCGAGGTCAGATAGCCGGCCTCCTCGAGGCCGGCTATCGGCGGCACGAAGGGGGTCGCTCCGGTGGCGACGATGATGCTGCGGGTGGTCAGGGTGCGGCCGTTCACCTCCACGGCGAAGGGGGACGTCACCCGCGCCTCCCCCTGGATCACCTCGACCCCCAGGCCGGTGTAGCGCTCCATCGAGTCGTGCGGCTCGACCTGGGCGATGACCCTCTGAACCCGCTCCATGACCTGGGCGAAGTTGTACTCGGCGGCCATCCGCTCGAGGCCGAACTCGGGGGCGCGGCGCGCGTAGCTGAGGATTTTCGCCGTACGGATCAACGCCTTGCTCGGAACGCAGCCGGTATTGAGGCAGTCGCCCCCCATCTTGTGCTTCTCAACCAGGGCCACCCTGGCCTTGACCGCTGCGGCAATGTAGGCGCTCACCAGGCCGGCCGACCCTGCGCCGAGCACCACCAGGTTGTAGTCGAAGCGCTTCGGGCGGGTGTATCCCGTGAAGGCCTTGCGCCTCTTGACCAGGGCAAGAACCTTCTTGGCCAGCAGGGGGAAGATTCCGAGCAGTGCAAAGGAGAGGAGGAGACCCGGCGAGAGGATCCCGGCGGCCGACTCGAGCTGGCCGAGCTGGGTGCCGGCGTTGACGTAGACGAAGGTCCCGGGAAGCATGCCGAGCTGGCTGACCAGGTAGAAGACCGACGTGCGGATCGGCGTCAGCCCCATCACCAGGTTGATGACGAAAAATGGAAAGATCGGCACCAGGCGCAAGCTGAAGAGATAGAACGCGCCATCCTTTTCGATTCCTGCGTTGACCGAGCGCAGGCTGTCTCCGAAGCGACTCTGTACTCCTTCTCGCAACAGAAAGCGGCTGACCAGGAACGCCAGGGTCGCCCCGATCGTGCTGGCAAAGGAGACCGCCAGCAACCCCACCCAGAGCCCGAGCAGCGCGCCACCGGCCAGGGTCATGATGGTGGCTCCGGGGAGCGAGAGCGCCGTCACCACGATGTACACCAGCATGTAGATGGCGATGGTCGCGACGCGATGCTCGGCATAGAAGGCCTCGAAGGAGCGCTGCCGGGCCTTGAGATAGTCGAGGGTCAAGTACTGTCCGAGATCGAAGGCGAAGAACGCCACGATCAGAGCGACAAGCACGACCACCAGCACTAGGCGACTGCTACTCCCTTTCATCGACACAGCCACTCCTTTTCCGCACACTCAAACGCGCTTAACCGCGCACGCAATTATCACTGTTTTTGTAGAGAAAATAGCACAGACCCGACCAATGCCAAACGACGCGAGCGAGTATCTCTACAACCTACCAGATATGCCCCTGTTGGGAAGGGACTTTCGCACCCGTCCCTCGGCGCTGTGCATCCGCACAGTCCTTGAACGTGGAGCTCATAGCGATTTTTTACGCGTCGTCACGTATTCTTTCGTGACTGAAGGGGGTAGTCTAGAAACCATCAAAGGCCTGTTGTGGCAGGCGGGCCGGCGATAAAACCTTCTTCTTCTCTTTAAAAGTCCTTCTTCCTCTACCTCTGTGACGGAAAAGCCGGTTCGGGGCCCCTCCTCCCCGAACCGGCTTTTCACTTTAAGGTCCGGACATACCGGATGCACACCTCGGCGCAATCCGCTACACTAGCTGCACCCATCGAAACACTCCGAAGCGGAGGGATTGCCATGATCGTCGGCCTGCTCAAGGAGATCAAGAGCGAAGAGAACCGCGTTGCCCTGACGCCCGGCGGCGCCGCCCAGCTGCACAGCAGGGGACACTCGGTGCTGGTCGAACAGGGTGCCGGCAGCGGCAGCGGCTTCCGGGACAGTAACTTTCGGCAAGCCGGCGCGGAGCTGGCGACCAGCGCCGAGGAAGTCTACCTGAACGCCGACCTGGTGCTGCACGTCAAGGAACCCCAGCCGAGCGAGTACCCGCTGATCCGCCCCGGGCAGACCCTGTTTACCTACTTCCACTTCGCCGCCAGCGAAAATCTGACCCGCGCGATGCTCGAGCGTGGCGCGGTCTGCATCGCCTACGAGACCATCACCGCCACCGACGGCAGCCTGCCACTGCTCACCCCGATGTCCGAAGTGGCCGGGCGCATGGCTGCCCAGGAGGCCGCCAAGTACCTGGAGCGTAGCCAGGGAGGTCGGGGGATGCTGCTCGGTGGAGTCCCGGGGGTCCAGCCGGCCACCGTGCTGATCCTCGGCGCCGGGGTGGTTGGCACCGAGGCGGCACGCATGGTCTGCGGCCTCGGCGCCAAGGTCTACCTGCTCGACACCAATCTGGAGCGTCTGCGCCACCTCGCCGAAGTCATGCCCAAAAACTGCTTCCCGCTGATGTCGAACCCCGAAACCATTCGACAGCTGGCCCGCGAGGCCGACGTGATCATCGGGGCGGTGCTGATCCACGGCGCAAAGGCCCCCAAGTTGATCGACCGTGAGATCCTCGCCACCCTCAAGCCGGGGACGGTGCTGGTCGACGTGGCCATCGACCAGGGGGGATGCTTCGAGACCTCCCGCCCCACTACGCACCGCGAACCGACCTACCTGGTCGGCGACATACTGCACTACTGCGTGGCCAACATGCCCGGCGCGGTCCCGCTCACCTCGACCGTGGCCCTGACCAACGCCACCCTCCCCTACGTACTCAAGCTCGCCGACCACGGCTGGCGTGACGCAGCACGGCACGACGTCGCGATCCGCGAAGGGCTGAACATCGTCCATGGCAAGGTCTGCTACCAGGGGGTCGCCGAAACCTTCAACCTCCCCTACACTCCGGCCTACACGCTGCTCAAGGAGTCCGACTGATGTTTCGATCCCGGCGCCTGCTCCCCCTGCTGATGCTTCTTCTCCTGACGTCGCTCAACGCCTGCGAGCGCGCGCCGCGCATCGCCCCGCTCGGGCCGGGGTCCTCGATCGTCGCCTTCGGCGACAGCCTCACCCACGGCAACGGTGCCCGTGCGGAAGAAGCCTACCCCGTGGTTCTCTCCGAACTGCTCGGCATCCCGGTGATCAACGCCGGGGTCCCCGGTGAGACCAGCGCTGAAGGGCTCGCACGGTTGCCGCAGGTGCTCGAGGCCCACAGCCCCGATCTGATCATCCTCTGCGAGGGGGGAAACGATTTTCTGCGCCGCCAGAACCATGACCAGCTGTTCACCAACCTGCGCCGTATGGTCGAACTGATCCGCGCCAACGGCGCCGACGTGGTACTGGTCGGCGTCCCCCAGCTCGGCCTGCTGGTCAGTACCCACCCCGGCTACGAACAGCTGGCCGAGGAACTGAAAATCCCCTACGAGGGGGAGATCGTCGCCGAGCTGCTCACCGACCGCGCCTCCAAGAGCGACGCCATCCACCCCAACGCCGACGGATACCAGCGCATGGCCGAAGCGATCTTCGCCGTGATCGACAAGGCCCGGCCCTAGGCTTGCGCCCAACTCCCCGAATGGCTTAAGCTTGATGCACACGAAGCGCGGATATCCCCTTTTAAAATCCGCGCCGCTCGGTTATAGTCACGACGGTTGCCTCGGCAACCTACTTTTTTATGCAAAGGATAAACGTCGATGAAAGTCGGACTCGTCGGATGGCGGGGCATGGTCGGATCCGTGCTCATGCAGCGCATGCAGGAAGAAAACGATTTCGCCGGCATCGAGCCGGTCTTCTTCTCCACCTCGCAGGCCGGACAGACCGCGCCGATGGGGAGCGAGCCGCTCAAGGACGCCTCGGACATCGCGGCGCTCAAGCAGCTCGACGTGATCATCACCTGCCAGGGGGGGGACTACACCAAGGCCGTTCACCCCGAGCTGCGCAAGGCCGGCTGGAACGGTTACTGGATCGACGCCGCCAGTTCGCTGCGCATGGACGAGAGTGCCGTGATCATCCTCGACCCGGTCAACCGCAAGGTCATCAATGACGCGCTGGCTAAAGGGGTCAAGGACTTCATCGGCGGCAACTGCACGGTCAGCCTGATGCTCATGGCCCTGGGCGGGCTGTTCGAGGCCGGGCTGGTCGAGTGGATGACCTCGATGACCTACCAGGCCGCCTCCGGGGCCGGTGCGCCCAACATGCGTGAGCTGCTAGCCCAGATGGGCCACCTGCACGCCGCGGTCGCC
>QKBP01000111.1 GCA_003246035.1 Desulfuromonadaceae bacterium
CAAAAAGACGAATTTGAAGTAGCGAGCCTTCGTCATATCGGCGCCGTCGAGTTCGTGGAGTTACTACCAAGTATAAACAATATGCCTAAAAGTCTGAAACAGGAAATCTCATCAGAGCTGTCAGCCGTTCGCGGACTGTTCGAAGATCTGGCACTTCTTGGCGCCGGGAATGTCTACCCTGATGGCGGGCCGGTCCGAGTGTCTCCCCCCCCCGTTCCGGAGGGCGATGCTCCGCGGGGAAAGAGCCTCGACGAATTGCGCTATGAGCTCGAACAGTGTCAACGTTGCGCGTTGTGCAACCATCGCAGCACGGTGGTCTTCGGCGTAGGCAACCCTTCGGCCGACGTGGTCTTTGTCGGCGAAGCTCCCGGTCGAGAAGAAGACCTGAAGGGCGAACCCTTTGTCGGCGAGGCCGGCCGACTGCTCGACCGTATTTTGCTCGCCATGGGGCTGAGTCGTTCGACGGTGTACATCTGCAACGTCATCAAGTGCAGACCGCCGCAGAATCGCGACCCCCAGCCCGCAGAGATAGCCGCCTGTGAGCCTTTTCTGCTTGCCCAGATCGACGCCATCCGACCCAGGATGATCGTCACGCTCGGCAAGTTCGCGGCCCAGACGCTGCTGCGCACGGATGCCCCTATCAGCAGACTGCGCGGCAAATGGCAGAGTTACCACGAGATCCCCCTGATGCCGACCTTTCACCCCGCTTTTCTGCTGCGCAACCCCGCGTCTAAACGTGATGTCTGGGAAGATATGAAGCAGGTGATGTACCGCCTGCGCGAGAGCACCTGATGGAACTCCTGCGCCTCGAGCATGTCGCCAGTCACGCCGTGGCAGCGACGGGCCATGAAGTACCGGTCCTCCAGGACGTCTCGTTCGAGGTCCATGCCGGGGAGTTGCTGGTGCTGTTCGGACGCTCGGGCGGAGGCAAGACGACCCTCCTGCGGCTGATGAACCGCCTGGTTGAACCCGCTGCCGGGGACCTCCGCTATCTCGGGCAGCGTCTCGATACGTATCCTCCTGGCGAGTTGCGTCGCTCGATCATGCTCCTGCCCCAGAGGGCCGTGATGTTTCCGGGGAGCGTCCGCGAGAACATACTGCTCCCCCTGCGAATGGCACGCCGTTACGAAGAAATGCAGGATACGTCGTGGTTTCAAACGATCATGGGACAGTGCCAGCTTGCCCAGGAATTGCTCGAACGCTCCGCGTCGGAGCTGTCGATTGGCCAGCAGCAACGGGTGGCTCTCGCCCGTGCCCTGATCGCGCGTCCCACGTTGATGCTGGCAGACGAGCCGACATCGGCGCTGGATCGACCGACGGCAAGACAGATCGCCATGACCCTGCGTGACTTTGCGCATTCTGATGGGAAAGCCTCCGTCATGGTCAGCCACGATCTTGAACTGGCCGCGACTATCGCCGATCGGATGCTTTTCCTCGACGATGGCGTCGTCGTCGAACAGGGGATGCCGCAAAAGATCCTGAAGGAACCCTGCGACGAGCGTCTTAAGGAGTTTTTGGAGCACGAGGCGGCGGAGGGAAAAACGTGATCGAACTCTCCCGAATCGAAATGGTCATGGTGGTCGGCCTCCTGCCGTTGGTTGCTGCCCTGAGCATGTGGCGCGGCCTGTCGCTAAAAACCTTCCTCTGGCCGGGCCTGCGCATGGTTGTCCAGTTAAGCGTGCTCGGCGTGGTGCTGGAGCTGATTTTTTCTGCCAGCAGCGGACTGTTTGTCGCCCTGCTTCTTGTCCTGATGGCGGGATTCGCCGTACAGACCGTGGTCGAACGCCTGGAGCACCGTTTCCCTGGCGTGTACAGAATTGTCGCCATGGCGCTTCTCGTCGGGTGCGGTGGGGCTACGGTTTTTTTCTGCCATCTGGTGATTGGGATTGAGCCATGGTATTCGCCACGTTACCTCATCCCGCTAGCCGGCATGGTGTTCGGCAATTCCATGACCGGTGCCAGCCTGGCTGCCGAGCGTCTGACCAGTGATCTTAGACAGCGCAGGGAAGAGATCGAGGCCTCCCTCTGTCTTGGCGCCTCTCCTCGTCAGGCCTCACGCGAAGTGCTTAAAAAAGCGTATTACGCGTCCATGATTCCGACCATCAACTCAATGGCCGCCATGGGATTGGTCTTTATCCCCGGAATGATGACCGGGCAGATCCTTTCGGGGGTCTCTCCCCAGGTAGCCGTGGCGTATCAAATTGCCATCATGTGCGTGATCGTTTTCGGAGTATCCGTGGCCAGCCTGTTGATTCTTGAATTCGGCTACCGGGCTTGTTTTACTTCGGCCTGGCAGTTGCGGTTGACCGACTAATCATTCGTAACCTATTGGGATTGCAGTTTTTTGTTGTTGCCCATCACCCTGTCGGATGCTAAAAGTTTTTTATTTGTGCATCTGAGAGGAGGAGGGGGTGAACGAACGACGGGATCTCAAACGCCACCGCAAACGTCTACAGCTGCGCTTCGGACCGGACGGACCCAGCCGCGTCGGTTTTACGGAGGATATCTCGGACACGGGTATATTTGTCCGTTCTGCCTTTGTCCACAACCCTGGATCGATGCTGCACCTGTACCTGAACGTGAGCGGCCAGCAGGACGTTGTCATGACCGTTCGCGTCATGTGGGCGCGCAAGGTGCCGCCCAATCTGATGAACAAGGTCAAGGGGGGAATGGGGGTTCGAATTCTCACGTTTCTCGAGGGTGAGTCGACGTATCGCCTGCTGGTCGACAGTTTCGTCAAACTACCTGCTTGATCATCGTGTAAGGACAGACTCCAGCCAAGTCTTTCACGGAGAGTTACCTATGGCCGTTCTGGAAGTTTCCCACCCTCTGGTTCGCCACAAGCTCGGGTTGATGCGCAAAGAAGACGTCAGCACCAAACTGTTTCGCGAACTCGCCTCTGAAATCGCTCGTCTGCTCACCTACGAGGCGACCAAGGATCTGGAAACGGAGACGGAAACGGTCCAAGGCTGGTCGGGAAGTATCGACATCGAGAGGATTAGGGGTAAGAAAGTCACGGTCGTACCGATTCTGCGCGCCGGGTTGGGGATGATGAACGGTGTCCTTGACCTGATTCCCAGCGCCCGCGTCAGCGTAGTCGGGCTGTATCGGAACGAGGAGACGCTCGAGCCCGTGGCCTACTATCAGAAGTTCACCAGTCACATGCAGGATCGTACCGCGCTGATTCTCGATCCGATGCTGGCGACGGGGGGGAGTGTGATCTCCGCCATCGACATGCTCAAGCAGTCCGGTTGTCGCAAGATCAAGGGGCTGTTTCTGGTTGCTGCGCCGGAAGGGATTCGGGCGTTACAGGACCGCCACCCCGATGTCGATATCTACGTGGCCGCCATCGATCAGGGACTCAACGCATCGGGCTATATCCTGCCGGGGCTTGGAGATGCCGGAGACAAGATTTTTGGTACCAAGTAACGCCAGCGAGGTGCAGACGTCAAACGGAATGGAACCTTCGCCACGGTTTGTGCTCAACCTCCGCGACATGGTGGTCGGCGCCCTGCTGCAGATGTTCCCCGTGTCGGTCATGGGCAGGATCCTGTTCCTGCTGTTTGGAGCGGTCGCGATCGTTGGCTCAACACCCTGGTGCGCTCCGGAGAAGGTCTCATGGTGCCGCGCAACCTGATCCTCATCACGCTGACCCTCGTCTGCGGTCTGGGGAGATGCGTTCGAGGTCGGTCCGCTCTCGCTGCAAGGGATCGGTTTGGCGGATGTCGTGGACGTGGTCCTCAACCGAGGGTCTCCCCATCCACAACCAGAGTGGCTCGCAGAATGCCCGAGTTATCGCTTTCTTGTACCTATCCCCGTTCGTGGTTTGCTCAGTAGTGCATCTCAGTGGCCGGATCTCCGGCCTTTTGTCCGTGAAGAGGTAGTCTTATGTCCAGAAATGTGACCGCGATCATCCCGGCCCGTTATGCTTCCACCCGTTTTCCGGGTAAGCCTCTAGCCGACATCCACGGCAAGCCGATGATCCAGCATGTGTACGAGCGAACCTGGGCGGCCGACCTGGTCGATAGGGTCATTGTTGCGACCGATGATGCGCGTATTTTTCAGGCCGTTTTGACTTTCGGCGGCGAGGCGATGATGACGCGGGACGACCATCCCACCGGCACCGACCGCCTCGCCGAGGTTGCCGCGTCTCTGGATAGTGATCTGATTGTCAATGTTCAGGGCGACGAGCCGATGATCGACCCGCGTATGATCGATCAGGCGGTTGCCCCAATGAGGGATGATGACTCAATCCCCATGGGGACCCTGATGGCACCGATCCAGAACCTTGAGGATTATCTGAACCCCAATGTGGTCAAGGTGGTGACAGACCGGCGGGGATTTGCCCTCTATTTTTCCCGTGCCCCGATCCCCCACCCCCGGGACTTTGCTTCGGACCTGCGCAACCAGCTTGCGCGCCTCGCCCCCCGCAGGCATATCGGGCTGTATGTCTATCGCCGCGAATTTCTACTCGCGTATCCGGCGTTGCCGGTTACTCCACTCGAGTCACTTGAATGTCTTGAGCAGTTGCGAGCGCTCGAGAACGGCCATGCGATCCGGGTTGTCGAAACGCTCCTGAGCAGTCATGGCGTCGATACCCCTGAGGACCTCAAGATCGTCACGGATTTGATGAAACCCGTAGGCTAGGGGACGAGATTTAGGGTTTCATTTTCCCGCTCATCCGGGTACTATTTTCTGATTTTGATTTGTCCGCCTTCCGCGTGGGCATGACCTCTGGAGTTACTATGAAAACCAAGTTCATCTTCATTACCGGTGGTGTGGTCTCCTCTCTCGGCAAGGGCCTTTCGGCCGCGTCGATCGGCGCTCTCATGGAGGCCCGCGGCCTCCGGGTCGCCATGCAGAAAATGGACCCCTACATCAACGTCGATCCCGGCACCATGAGCCCTTTTCAGCATGGCGAGGTCTTCGTCACCGATGACGGTGCTGAAACCGACCTGGATCTTGGGCATTACGAGCGCTATACGACGGCGACCGTGACTCGCAAATCGAATTTCACCACCGGCCAGGTTTACGATACCGTCATCCGCAAAGAACGGCGTGGCGACTATCTGGGCGGGACCGTACAGGTCATCCCGCATATCACCAACGAGATCAAGCAGAAGATCCTCGACAACGCCAAGGGGGCCGATGTCGCCATCGTCGAGGTCGGGGGGACCGTCGGCGATATCGAATCACTCCCGTTTCTTGAGGCGATTCGCCAGTTCCGCACCGACCGGGGTCATGAAAATGTCCTGTATGTCCATCTGACCCTGGTCCCTTATATCGCGACCGCCGGTGAGCTCAAAACTAAGCCGACCCAGCACAGCGTCAAGGAACTGCGCGAAATAGGTATCCAGCCGGACATTTTGCTGTGTCGCTGTGACCGTGAGGTCCCCCATGACATGAAGGCCAAGATCGCGCTGTTCTGCAACGTACGTGAAGAGGCGGTCATTACCGCCAAGGACGTCGGGTCGATCTATGAAGTGCCGATGAATTACCACGAGCAAGGCCTCGATGAGCGGATTGTCGACTACCTGAATATCTGGACCAAGGCCCCCGAGCTTTCGGAGTGGGAGCGCATCGTCACCCGTGTCAAAGAGCCGGCCTCCGAAACTACGATAGCCATCGTGGGTAAATATGTTGACCTTACCGAGAGTTACAAGTCGCTCTCCGAGGCTCTGATCCACGGCGGGATAGCGAATAATTGCCGGGTGAATCTCACCTACATCGATTCAGAGGCGATCGAACGTCACGGGGTGAACGGCATCTTCGATCACGTCGACGGGATCCTGGTCCCCGGTGGCTTTGGAGAGCGGGGGAGCGAAGGGAAAATCGAGGCAATTCGCTATGCTCGCGAGAACAAGCTTCCATTTTTCGGGATCTGTCTCGGTATGCAGATGGCCGTCGTCGAGTTTGCCCGTAACGTCTGTACCCTTGAAGAGGCCTATTCGAGCGAATTCCGCGAAGATGCCCGCAACCCGGTGATCCACATCATGGAACAGCAAAAAGGGATCAAGGGGAAAGGGGGGACCATGCGCCTCGGGGCTTATCCCTGTGACCTTGAAAAAGAGACGCTGGCCCGCAGGATTTACGGTCAGGCCAAGATTTCCGAGCGGCATCGCCATCGTTTCGAGTTCAATAACGCCTACCGCAAGCAGTTGAGGGAGTGTGGCCTCGTTTTCTCTGGGATTTATGCCAAGGAAGACCTGGTCGAAATTGTCGAAATTACGGACCATCCCTGGTTCCTGGCTTGCCAGTTTCACCCCGAGTTCAAGTCGCGCCCCATGGAACCGCATCCGTTGTTCGAGTCGTTTGTGGGGGCCTGCCTGAAATCCGGCAAAGGTGGCGAGGATGCCTGAGACCGTTTCGGTCGGCAGCGTGACGTTCGGTGATGGGCCGTTGACCCTGATCGCCGGACCCTGCGTGATCGAAGATCTTGATACGACCCTTGCGATTGCCGACCATCTCGTGCAGTTGGCGGTTCGGCATGAAATCGACCTGGTTTTCAAGGCCTCTTACGACAAGGCCAACCGGACTTCCATCCAGTCCTTTCGCGGCCCAGGGATCGATGAGGGGCTGCGTATCCTTGAGCAGGTCAAGCAGGAGTTTGCAGTCCCTGTCCTCTCTGATGTGCATGACATCTCTCAGTTGGCCGCTGCGAGCGCGGTCCTCGACATTCTTCAGATCCCCGCGTTCCTGAGTCGGCAAACCGACCTGCTGGTTGCTGCGGCTGAAACCGGCAAGACGGTCAATGTCAAGAAGGGTCAGTTCCTGGCTCCTTGGGATATGCAGCAGGTGGTGGGTAAACTCAAGGAGTCCGGTGCCCAAGGTGTTCTGTTGACGGAGCGCGGAACGACCTTCGGTTACAACAACCTGGTCGTTGACATGCGTTCCCTGGCCATCATGCGGGGTCTGGGTTGTCCTGTGATCTTTGATGCGACCCATGCCGTCCAACTGCCAGGAGGTGCCGGGGGCGCTTCCGGCGGCCAGCGGGAGTTCGTCGCTTCGCTCTCCCGGGCGGCGGTCGCTGTCGGGGTCGATGGCCTGTTCTGGGAGGTTCACCCTGACCCTGACCGCGCTCTCTGCGACGGGCCGAACTCACTTCACCTGCGCAGTCTTGATGCGATCCTGACGCAGGTTCTTGAAATCCATGCCGTGGTCAATCGCTAGAAATCTGGAAGGTTGTTTGATGGATAGTGTGCTCGATACCGCCCGCCGGGTGTTGAAAATTGAAGCTGAAGCGGTCACCGCTCTGGTGGAACGTCTCGACGGTGATTTCTCCGCGGCTGTGGAGATGGTCCTCGGTTGCTCCGGCCGCGTAGTCATAACCGGCATGGGGAAGTCCGGCCTGATCTGCCAGAAGATTGCTGCAACCATGGCCTCGACGGGGACCCCTGCGTTATTCCTTCATCCCGCCGAAGGGATCCATGGCGATCTCGGCATGCTGATGAAGGGAGATGTCGTGATCGGGGTTTCGAACTCTGGAGAAACCGAAGAACTTGTCCGCATCCTTCCTGTCATCAAGCGCATGGGGTTGCCGTTGATCTCCATGACCAGCAGCCGCGGCAGTACGCTCGGACGTGCCGGTGATGTGTTCCTCGACATCTCCGTGGTCGAAGAAGCGTGCCCACTCGGGCTCGCCCCGACAGCCAGTACCACGGCAACCCTGGCGCTCGGGGATGCCCTCGCGGTGGCGCTCCTGATCCAACGGGGTTTCAATGAGGAGGACTTTGCGTTGTTTCACCCGGGTGGGGCGCTCGGCAAGCGACTGCTTTTGCGCGTCGAAGATCTGATGCATCTCGGGACGGATATCCCTCTCGTGGGGGAGATGACCCCTGTCAAGGAGGCCCTGTTCGAGATTACAAGCAAGAAACTCGGTATTACAGGTGTGGTGGACGAGCAGGGTTGCCTGGTGGGCGTCTTCACGGATGGAGACCTGCGTCGCACCCTGGAGAGGCCCGGGGATCCCCTCGGCCTGCCGATTCGCGAGGTCATGTCTAGAAATCCGAAACGAATTCTGCGCAGCAATCTCGCCGCCAAGGCCCTCCAGAAAATGGAGGAGTTCAGTATCACCTCACTGTTTGCCTTCGAGAACGACGAAGACGCGATCCCGGTCGGAATCGTCCATCTACACGATCTGCTCAGATCGGGAGTGGTCTGATGCAGGATCGACTCAGGAAGGTCAGGTTGCTATTGCTCGATGTCGACGGGGTCCTGACGGACGGTCGTATCATCTACGGGTCCGATGGATTTGAGGCCAAGGCCTTTGACGTCAAAGACGGGCATGGGCTCAAACTTATCCAGCGCTCGGGGATCGAGGTCGGAATCATTACCGGGCGTAGCTCGGACATCGTGCTCCGCCGCTCCGAGGAGCTCGGCGTCGTCTACCTCTACCAAGGTGCGAAGGACAAAATGGTGCCTTATCTCGAGATCCTGTCCCGCACGGGCTTGAAGGACGAGCAGATCGCCTATGTCGGCGATGATCTCGTTGACCTCCCCATTCTGAAGCGTGTCGGTTTTTCGGCGACGGTTTCCGACGCAGTGGACGAGCTGAAAGGTGAGGTTGACTATGTGACGCGTCGCCCGGGTGGTCGTGGGGCCGTCCGCGAGATCTGTGATCTGATCCTCCGTTCTGGAACGGGGTGGGAAGAGGTAACCTCCCGATATTTCAAGAACTAGCCGTCCATCAAATTCCATGCCAAAAGTTTCCCGCTTTCTTTACTTTACCGCCCGGTCAGTGCTATAATCCCGCGATGAAAAATCGTCGCCCAGTTCGCCATCTGCTCGTGCTGATCGCGGTCGTCCTGGTGGCCTATGTTGTGTTGCACATCTATCGCAACATGCCGGGCCCCGTTAAGGATATGGCCGAGGAGACCCCGGTGAGGCAGGAGAGCGATCTCGAGTTGCGCAACGTTGCCTTCACGGAGACCGAAGACGGACTCCCGGTCTGGTCGCTGAAGGCAGCCAGTGCGAATTATAGCAAGTCGGGACAGGCCGTTGACCTCGAGGATATGGAGGTCGTCTTTTTTGCTCCCGACAAATCTCAGCGGGCCCACCTGCAGGCTGAACACGGCACGGTCGACCTGGTTTCTCGGGAGGTCATCGCCCGTGGTGATGTTCGAGTGGTGACCGGTGATGGTGCCAAGTTCAGCACCGAAGAGCTCCGCTATCGTCATGACCGTAAAGAACTCGTTACAGAAAAACTCGCTGTGTTCGACTTTCGCGGTGCTACGATCCAGGGCCTGGGCATGAACTACCTGCTCGACCAGAAGCTCCTTAAGTTGCTGACGGAGGTGTCCGCGGATGTGCCGTTCACACAGGGAGGAGGTGCACCCTGATGCGTTGGCTTTTCATCGGTCTTTTTCTGTGGACTTTGCTGCCAGTGGGTGCGCTTGCCGAACCCACTGCCGAAGAGGTGATGAGTCGTGAGCCGGTGCATGTCAAAGCCGACTCGCTGGAAGCTCTCGGGGGCATGAACCAGGTTGTTTTCCATGGTAACGTGGTTGCTTCGCAGGCAGATCTGGTCATATACGCGGATCACCTCACGGTCGTCTATTCAGAAGGGCGCAAGGCCATGGACCGCGCCGAAGCTGACGGCAACGTGCGGATCGTTCGTGGTGACCAGGTTGCCACTGCTGACCGAGCCGTGTATGACAGCCTTGCGGAGACGATTATGATGTCCGGCTCTCCCAAGGTCCGACAAGGCGAGAGTTTCCTCGTCGGTTCCGAGATCACCCTTTACCTGCGCGAGCGACGCAGCGTCGTCCATGGCGCCGAAGGGGGGCGGGTGAACGCCGTCTTTACTCCGGAGGAGAAAGGGCAATGACCCGGACGCTCAAGGCCACGGGGCTGTGCAAAAACTATCGCGGTCGCCAGGTCGTCAGTCATGTCGACCTCGAAGTCCCCTCGGGGAGAGTCATCGGCCTCTTGGGGCCGAACGGTGCCGGCAAGACCACGACGTTTTACATGGTGGTCGGCCTGACTCCCCCGGACAGTGGATCGGTGCATCTGGATGATGAAGAGCTGACGACGACTCCGATGTACCAGCGGGCCCGCGCCGGTATCTCATATCTTCCCCAGGAGGCTTCCGTTTTCCGTAAGATGACCGTTGAGGAAAATCTCTTGGCCATCCTCGAGACCCTGGAGATTTCTCCTCAGGAGCGCAAGTCGCGCAAGGAGCATCTGCTCGAAGAGTTCCGCATTACGCACATTGCGCGTTCATACGGATATGCACTGTCAGGCGGCGAGCGCCGCCGTGTCGAAATTGCCCGGGCGCTGGTTCTCGAGCCGACCTTTATCCTGCTTGATGAGCCGTTTGCCGGAATCGATCCGATTGCAGTGATCGACATTCAAAACATTATCTCCGGCTTGCGGGACCGGGGTATCGGAGTACTGATATCAGATCACAATGTTCGTGAGACCCTCGGAGTGTGCGATGCCGCCTACATTCTCAGCTCCGGAAAGGTCCTCGAGTACGGTGCCCCCGAATCGATCGCGAACAGCGCCGAAGTCCGCGAAATTTACTTGGGGGACAAGTTCAAGCTGTAATGCGTGCTTGTATGCACCTCTTGACAGAGTTTAAACTGTTCAGGACAGAAACAGGGGATCCATGGCACTAGAAATTCGACAACAACTCAAGCTCAGCCAGCAGCTCGTGATGACTCCTCAGCTCCAGCAGGCAATCAAGCTGCTGCAGCTGTCACGTATGGAGTTGGTCGAACTCGTGCAGCAGGAACTGGAGGAGAACCCGGTTCTCGAGGAGACCCTAGAGCAGCAGGAGCCTGCTGATCGCGAGACTGCCTCCGAAGAGGCCGAGCTTGGTGGCGGTGCTACCGATGCCGAGGAGTCCTCAGAGACACTCCAGGAGGTCAAGGGAGAGCAGGAAGGTCTCTCCGACATCGACTGGCAGACCTATCTCGATGGATATACCGCCGGGGGGACCGTCGGAGAACATTATTACGACGAGGATGAGGATCGCCCTGCGTTTGAAAATCTCCTGACGCGCACCCCCTCGCTCGCCGACCACCTCCTCTGGCAAATCAACCTTTCCCGCCTGACCGATCCGGAACGTCTGGTCGCCGCTGAAATCATCGGGAACCTGGATGAGGATGGCTACTTCCAGGCGACGCTTGAAGAGGTTGCCCTTGCCACCTCCGCCTCCGTCGAGGATGTCGAGCGGGTTCTTGGAAAAGTTCAAGAGCTCGACCCCCCCGGGATAGCCAGCCGTTCCTTGCAGGAGTGTCTACTTAAGCAGGTTGACGCGCTCGAAATGCATGGCTCGGTGGTCGAAGCGATGCTCAGGGACCATCTCTCGGAACTCGAGGGGAAGAAATATCAGGTTATCGCCAAGGCTCTGGATGTTTCGCTCGACGAGGTCCTGTCGGCGGCCAAGCTGATTTCCAATCTCGATCCTCGGCCGGGACGGCAGTTCAACCAGGAAGAGGTACACTACATCTCCCCCGACATTTTCGTTCATAAGGTGGGAGAGGAATATGTCGTGGTGTTGAATGACGAGGGGCTCCCTAATCTGCGGATCAACTCTTTCTACCGTAACGCGCTTTCAGGGGCGACGCCGCTTGACGAAAAGGCCGGCGAGTACATCCAGGAGAAGATGCGCGGGGCTCTCTGGCTGATCAAGAGCATTCATCAACGCCAGCGGACGATCTACAAGGTGACCCGCAGCATCGTCAAGTTCCAGCGGGCCTTTTTCGATTACGGTATTGAGCATCTCAAACCACTCGTGCTCCGCGATGTCGCCGAGGATATCCAGATGCACGAATCGACCATCAGTCGCGTGACGACCAACAAGTATGTGCAGACGCCCCAAGGTCTCTTCGAGCTGAAGTATTTCTTCAACAGCGGGATTAATACGGCGGACGGAGACTCGGTTGCATCCGAAAGCGTTAAAAGCAAGATCCGTGAGATCATCGCCGCGGAAAATGCGCGCAAGCCCTATTCCGATCAGAAGATCGTGGAGATCCTCCGCGAGCATAATATCGACATAGCCCGTCGAACGGTCACCAAGTACCGTGAGATGATGAATATCGGCTCCTCGACCCAGCGTAAGCGCCTCTTTTGACAAGGCACTTGTCTTGGAAGCGGTTATACTGTTATAAACTCCCTTCGCCCATTGCGGCATTGACTTCAGGAGGTTCTTCGTATGCAAATCGCCATCACTTTCAGGCACATGGAGACCAGTGAACCCGTTCGTGCTTACGCCGAAGAGAAGCTGTCACGTGTCAAGAAGTACATTGATGAGCCGATTGACGTGCAGGTGGCACTGTCCGTCGAAAAGAAAATCCGCCACAAAGCCGAGGTGACGATTGTCGCCAAGGGGATCACCATCAAGGCCTCGGAAGAGACCAACGACATGTACGCGGCGATCGATACCGTGATTGACAAGATCGAGCGGCAGGTCAAGCGTTACAAGGAAAAACTCAAGAACCATGCACCCAGCAATGAGCGTGGCAGAAATGTTCGCAAGGTCGTGCTTGAAGCGGGGAGCATCGACGAGGGGCATCCCGAACCGGTGATCGTCAGGGACCAGAGCTTTTCGGTCAAGCCGATGTCGGTAGAAGAGGCCGTGATGCAGATGGACCTTCTTCACAAGGACTTTCTCGTTTATACGGACTCGGCTTCGGAGGACATTAACGTGGTTTATCGTCGCAAGGACGGCAACTACGGCCTGATTTCTCCGCAGAAATAGTTAGAACTTACATGATTGGCGGGGGGCGTATGCCCCCCGCCTTTTTGAAAAGATACGTGCATGAGTGTGAAGATATCTGAACTGCTTTCTCCCGAGGCGATTGTCCCGGACATGCTCTCCAAGGGGAAAGAGGGCGCGCTTGAAGAGCTGACCGATGCCTTGCTTGCTTCAGGGTGCAAACTCGATCGGGATGAGATCCTGAGGATCCTGCAGGAGCGTGAAAACCTCGGCAGCACTGGGATCGGAGAAGGGGTTGCCATTCCGCACGGCAAGTTGAAAAACCTCGAAAATCTCGTGATGTCCTTCGGCAGGAGTACTGGCGGAGTGGATTTCGACTCGATGGACGGGAAGCCGGCGCACCTGTTCTTTCTGCTGGTCGCTCCGGAAGAATCCGTCGGTGTGCACCTGAAGATACTGGCGAGGATTTCCAAGCTGCTCAAGGACCAAACAGTGCGCCAGCAGTTGCTCGAGGCGCCGGACAGGGACACGATTTGTTCCATCATTGCCAACGAAGAAGGCAACCTCTGAACTGAAATTCATGGGTAAACTGAGCATCCAGGAGTTGCTGGCGGAAAAGGAAGCCGGCCTTGACCTCGAACTGCTGGCCGGTGACGGCGGGCTTGATCGCGTCGTCTCGGTTCCCCGCATTCAGAAACCTGGCCTGGCTCTAGCCGGTTATACGACCAACCTCCATCCTGACCGCATCCAGGTGCTCGGCTCCACCGAGCTGAGTTACCTCGCCAATCTCCCCCCGGACAAAGCCCGGGAAAATCTCCGTTCGCTGTGCGCCCTCGATATCTGCTGCCTGATCATCACCAAGGGTCAGGCTCCGCCCCAAATGCTCATCGACGAGGTGGAGGCCCGTCAGATCCCCCTGTTGCGGTGCCCACACCAGAGCTCGGTGTTTATCTCCCTGATTACCAAGTTTCTCGAAGAGCGTCTCCTGCCGACGACCACCGTACACGGAGTCCTGGTTGATGTCCTCGGTGTCGGGGTACTCCTGATGGGGAAAAGCGGCGTGGGCAAAAGTGAGTGTGCCCTTGATCTTATTCTGCGTGGTCATCGCCTGGTCGCGGACGATGTGGTCAAGGTACGCCTAAAACTGCCGGCGGTACTTTTCGGCGAGGGGATGGACCTTTTACATCATCACATGGAAATCCGTGGCTTGGGTATACTGAACATCAAACACCTGTTCGGTGTGGCATCGATCCGCGAACGGAAGAAAATAGACCTGGTCGTCGAGTTGGTCGAATGGGACAGTGAAAAGGAGTACGATCGTCTCGGGATCGATGACCAGAGTTATGAGCTACTGGGGATTCCTCTCCCCAAGACCCAGATCCCCGTGCGCCCCGGGAGAAACATCACAACGATTGTCGAAGTCGCTGCGCGTAATCAGCTCCTGAAGGAGATGGGATACCACAGCGCCAAGGAGTTCCAGGATTTGCTGGAAAAACGCATGGCTGAAGTCGCCTACCTACATTCCCATACCATCATCGGGGACAACCTCGAATGAGTGTCCGGCGCCTTCTGCTGATCACGGGTCTGTCCGGATCCGGCAAGAGTTGTGCTGCCCGAGCCCTTGAAGACGAGGGTTTTTTTGTCGTCGACAACCTTCCTCTCGATCTGCTTCCCGCCTTTGCGGCCACGTTCGATGAATCCGGTCAGGCTGCCACCGAGATCGCCGTAGTCGTGGATGTCAGAACCCGTAACTTTCTTGCATCCTTCGACTCGATTTCCGAACGGCTTGCCCAGTCGGGGACTACCCTCGAAATCCTTTTTTTTGAAGCCTCACGCGACGCCTTGATCCGGCGCTATTCGGAAACCAGACGACGTCATCCGCTCTCCGATGCCCAACTCGGTGTCCCCGAGGCGATTCAGCGTGAAAGGGAGCTACTTTCTACGATCCGTCTGCGTGCCGACCGGATTGTCAATTCCACCGGTTTGACGCCGCATCAGCTCCGGGCGAGAGTGATTTCACTTGTCCACGGAGAACAGGAACGCTCCCCGTTGCTAGTACGTCTCCAGTCGTTCGGCTACCGATACGGAATCCCACTGGAGTCGGACCTGGTACTCGACGTACGTTTTCTTCCCAACCCTCATTTCGACGATGAGCTCCGTCCTCTTACCGGCCTCAACAAGGCGGTGCGGAATTACGTGATGGGGAGCGAACTAACCGAAAAGTTTCTCGCCAACCTTCAGGAGCTCCTCCATTTCCTGCTTCCGTGCTATGTTGCAGAAGGGAAGAGCTACCTGACGATCTCCATCGGCTGTACCGGTGGCCGGCACCGCAGCGTGTCGCTTGTCGAGGAGCTTCGTTCTTTTTTGGCCGGTGAAGGCGTCTCGATTGATGTCATTCATCGTGATCTTGACAGGGAGTGAATCGTGGTCGGATTGCTGATTGTCACGCATGCCAACCTGGCGGGGGAACTCCTCAAGGCGGCCGAGATGATCGTCGGGCCGGTCAAGTGTTCCAGAGGGGTGGCGGTGAGCCGCGAGGAGAGCGTTGAACAGATCGCTCGGGCCGTGTGCGAAGCCTGTGAGGAAGTTGCGGCCGATGGGGATGGTGTGATCATTATGACCGACATGTTCGGGGGGACCCCGACCAATTTGAGCCTGCCGCTGCTTGAGAAATACCAGGCTGAAATTGTCGCCGGAGTCAATCTCCCCATGGTTCTTAAATTCATCAACAACCGTGACGTCGAAGGCATACGTTCGATGGCAAGAAATCTGCGTGATTATGCCGCACAGAAAATCAGCGTTGTCTCCGACGTTCTGGCTGAGACGGGAAGAGCTCGCCCGTGAGCATCGTGCTGACTCGCATTGACAACCGATTGATCCACGGACAGGTCATGGAAGCCTGGGTTCCTTTTGTTCAGGCGGATTGCATCGTCGTGGCGAATGACAGCGTGGCCTCTTCGCCGCTGCGCAGGAGTATGATGGAAGCCTGCGTTCCACGCAGTATGCAGATCATGGTTGGTACAATTGCTGAAGCGGCTCAAATGCTCAGGAGCAACGAACTGTTCTCGGCTCGTATTCTGTTGTTGCTGGAAAATTCCCATGACGCGTTGAATCTATACCGGGCAGGGGTCGAGTTCACGCATTTGAATCTCGGCAATATGCACGCCTCCCACGGGAAGGTGGCCGTTTCCTGCACCCTATGCATCGACGGTGACGACGTGGAGAGCCTGGCGGATCTTGAGGATGCGGGCGTCAAGATCACCGCGCAGTGCATCCCCCAGGATTCGGAGCAAAGCTGGCACAAGCTGCGCCAGTGCTGGGAGAAATCTGGTCGTGATTGAACAATTCCTGATCGGTGCAGGCGTCAGCGCGGTGGTCGGGCTAGACCGCACGGCGCTCATGCAATTCATGGTTTCTCGCCCCATCGTTGCGGCTCCCCTGACGGGCCTGTTTTTGGGGAGCCCCGGGACCGGACTCGCTGTCGGCGCCTTGCTGGAGTTGTTGTGGCTCGGACGTTTACCGATGGGAGCAGCCATCCCACCAGATGACACCCAGATCGCCGTTGCCAGTACCCTGCTGGCATGCATGCTCGGGACCTCCGCGTCCACCCAATCCCAGGGTTTGATCCTGCTCTCCTTGCTGGTCGCGATACCGTTGGGCAAGATCGGGGTCATCTTTGACCAATGGGCGCGACGTCGCAATCTGCGTCTGAGTGCGAAGGTCACGGCCGCCCTAGAGAGCGGGGAGATCTCCGCCGTCGAGCGTGCCCATCTGTGCGGGCTGGTTCATTTCGGGTTCGCGTCACTGGCGACGTTCTTTTTCATCGTGATCTGTGGCTGGGGTATTCTCCGAGTGATCTGGCCGCTGCTGCAAGCCCCGTTGTCCACCATGGAAGCGTGGTGCTTCCTGCTGTTTCCGGGGATCGGTCTGGCTCACCTGCTGGCGAATCTCAATGTCAACCGCACCCTGACGCTCTTCGTCAGCTCGTTCATGATGGCGTATATGCTCTTATGGCTGATGTAAATCGTGCGACATCCTGGCCTTTGCCGCTGCTGACGAGGGTGCATATTCTGCTGCGATCCCTGCTGCTCCAGGCCAGCTGGAATTTCGAGCGTCTGCAGAATGTCGGTTTTCTGTTCGTGATTCTCCCTGGTCTGCGCCGCTTGTATCCTCAACAGGAGCTCAGGGGAGCCTGTGCGCGACATCTGGAATATTTCAATTCGCACCCCTTTCTAGTTCCGACCATCCTTGGCGCCAGCCTGCATCTCGAGGCGGAGACCCTGGGCAAGAACACCCAAGGTGATGACGTCGGGGAATTCAAAAAAATGGTGATGGCTCCCTATGCGGCCATGGGAGATGCTTTTTTCTGGGGTGGTTTGCGCCCCCTGGCCGCCGGGGTGGCGCTTTTTTTCGCGTTCCGTGGATCACTCTGGGCACCACTGATTTTCCTGATCCTGTTTAACGTCCCGCACCTCCTTTTCCGAATCATGGGGTTTCGTCGCGGTCTGTCGCTGGGATTAGGTGTCATCCATGTGATCCAGGCACATCGGCTCCCCGACCTGGCGATGAAAGCCAAGGAGGCCTCGGTCATTGTGTTGGGTGGCCTTGCGGCCGTTCTGGCACTCGATCTGGTGGAAGGGGAGGGCCTTGGCGGCTATTGGGGATTCTTCGCCTTGCCGCTGTTGCTCGCTGCGGTCTGGTTACTGCGCCAGAGGATCTCTCCCCTGGTGCTGATCTATGGTGCCATTTCAGGCCTGGTGCTTGTCGGCATGTTCATGTGATGGAGTACTTATGAAGCAGCAAACCTATGTGATCAAGAACAGACTCGGCCTTCATGCCCGCGCTGCCGCAGTGCTTGTGCAGACTGCCGGTCGATTCAAGAGCGAGGTTCAGCTCGAAAAGGACGGCCTCGAGGTCAACGGCAAGAGCATCATGGGGGTATTAATGCTGGCCGCACCCAAGGGGTCGGAAGTTACGGTTTCGGTCACCGGGGAAGACGAGTCGGAGGCCATGACAGCCATCGAGGCATTGATCGAAAATGGATTTGGTGAGGATTGACATACCCGAGGATACCTATCTCGTCGGTATAGGGGTCTCTCCGGGGGTTGCCATCGGGAACGCCTTCCTGATCAACCGCGACCGGGTCTGTGTCATTGAAAGGTCGATCTCGCCCGGGGATGTCGAACAGGAGATCTCACATTTTCAGGATGCCCTCGAGGAGTCACGGCGTCAGTTGCAGACTGTTCGTGAAACGGTCGACGGTCAGCAGCTCGGTGAACACCTGTACATTATCGATACGCACCTGATGATCCTTTCTGACCAGATGCTTGTCGAAGGGACCTGTACCGGAATCCGCGACGGGCTGCTCAGCGCAGAGGCGGCGCTCAAGAAAACCCTCGACCAGTTTCGAGAGGCGTTCAGCGCTATCGAGGACGAGTACCTGCGAGAACGGCGTTCCGATATCGAATCCGTCGGCGAGAGAATCCTGAGGAACCTCACCGGGATGATGGTTCACTCGCTCGATGACATCGATCACCCCTCGATTGTCATCGCCCATGACCTTTCACCCGCCGATACCATGCAGATGGATCGCGACAAGATCAAGGGGTTCGTGACCGACGTCGGAGGGCGCACGTCGCACACCGCTATTCTCGCCCGCTCTCTCGGGATCCCCGCCGTGGTCGGTCTTGAAACCATCACTCGTCAGGTCCCGGAGAAGCTGCCTCTGATTATCGATGGCCACGGGGGGACGGTCATTCTTAATCCATCCGAGGCGACCCTGGCGGAGTACCGTGATCGGCAGTCCCTTTTCGAGCGCCGCGAGCAGGAACTGGCCAAGCTCAAAGATCTTCCGGCAGAGACGCTCGATGGGATCCGCATCTCTCTCAAGGGGAACCTCGAGCTTCCTGAGGACATGCACGCCTTGCGCGAGCACGGCGGAGACGGCGTCGGGCTGTTCCGGAGCGAATTCCTGTACATGCGGCGTTCCTCTGCGCCGAGTGAGGAGGAACAGGTCGAAGCGTACCGGGAGGTTCTCGCGGCGTGTAATCCGCTCCCGGTCACCATCCGCACCCTCGACCTGGGGGGGGACAAGTTCGTTCGCGATATCGATCTTTCCGACGAGGTCAATCCGGCTCTGGGACTGCGTGGAATCCGTTTCTCGCTCAAAGAAGTAAGGTTGTTCAAGGCCCAGCTGCGTGCGATTCTGAAGGCCTCCACGGCGGGGTCGGTGCGGATCATGTTCCCCATGATCACAGGCGTTGGCGAGCTGCGCTTGTGCAAGTCGTTACTCGACGAGGTACGTTCGGATCTGCAGCGGGAAGGGGTCGCCTTTGCCAGTGAGATCCCGGTCGGGATCATGATCGAAACCCCGGCTTCGGCGTTGATTCCCGATCTTCTAGCCCATGAAGTCGATTTCTTTTCGGTCGGGACAAACGACCTGATCCAGTATTGCTTGGCCGTCGACCGCGGGAACGAGCATGTGGCTGATCTCTATAACCCGCTGCATCCGGCGATTCTTCGTGCACTCAAGCGGGTCTGCAATGCCGCCCACGCAGCCGGGATCGAAGTCGGGATGTGCGGCGAGATGGCCTCGGAGCCCCTCTATGCCCTGGTACTCGCCGGACTCGGCTTTCATGACCTGTCGATGAACGCCTTCGCGATCCCGAGGGTCAAACGGGTGATGCGCCAGATCCGGGTTGCGGAGGGCGTGGCCCTGGTCGACCAGCTCATGCAGATGCCGACGGCCTCGGATATCAGTCACCTGATCGAGAAGGTCATGCAGGAACGCTTCCCCGAGCTTTTCGGGGTACAGATCTGACCGTCTCGTTCTTGACTTGTTGTGACCGCTTCGTTACGATGCGTTCTCTTGTCCAATGACCCTGAAGGAGCAGTATCATGCCGATGACCGATTTTATTTTTACTTCCGAGTCTGTCAGCGAAGGCCATCCTGACAAAGTCGCCGACCAGATCTCCGATGCGATTCTCGACGCCATGCTTGCCCAGGATCCCAAGTCGCGAGTGGCCTGTGAAACCCTCGTCACTACCGGTATGGCCCTGATTGCCGGCGAGATCACCACGGAAGCCTATGTCGACATGGCCGATATTGTCCGTCAGACGATCCGCGAGATCGGCTACGACGATCCGTCGATGGGGTTTGACTGGGAGACCTGCGCTGTTCTGACCACGATCGACAAACAGTCCCCCGATATCTCACAGGGTGTGACCGAGGGGGAGGGTTTGTTCAAGGAGCAGGGCGCGGGTGACCAGGGGCTGATGTTTGGATACGCCTGCCGCGAGACCGAGACCCTCATGCCGATGCCGATTGCCTTCGCGCATCGTCTCACCCAGCGGCTTGCCGAGGTGCGCAAGAGCAAGACCCTTGATTTCCTGCGCCCCGACAGCAAGGCCCAGGTCTCGATCCAGTACATTGATGACAAGCCTGTACGCATCAACAACGTCGTGGTCTCGACCCAGCACACTCCGGACGTCAGTTACGAGACGCTTCGCGAAGCGATCATGGAAGAGGTCGTTCGCAAGGTCCTGCCGGCCGATATGCTCGATGCCCAGACCGAATATTTCATCAACCCGACCGGGCGCTTTGTCATCGGGGGGCCGATGGGCGACTGTGGCCTGACGGGGCGCAAGATCATCGTTGACACCTACGGCGGCCAGGGTTCCCATGGTGGCGGTGCCTTTTCGGGGAAGGATCCCTCCAAGGTCGACCGCAGCGCGTCGTACATGGCCCGCTACGTGGCCAAGAATATCGTCGCGGCCGGACTTGCCGAGAAATGCGAGGTCCAGGTGGCCTATGCGATCGGCGTCTCCAAGCCCGTTTCGGTTATGATCAACGCCTTCGGGACCGGCGTCATTCCCTCCAATGAGATCGCTCGCATCGCCCAGGAGGAGTTCGACTTGACCCCGGCGGGGATCATCAAGAGCCTTGACCTGTTGCGACCGATCTACCGCAAGACGGCAGCCTACGGCCATTTCGGTCGCGAGCTTCCCGAGTTCTCCTGGGAGCGTACCGACCGGGTCGAGTCGCTCCGTTCGCGAGCGGGGCTCTGAATAACACACTCCGGATGGCGGGCCAACATGGCCCGCCATTTTTGCTTCGGGGGAGCGTATGATCCACGAGCCCATGACCCTGCTCACCGATGGGCTCCTGGCTGCCTGGTCCTTTCTGCTCGGGGCGCGTCTGATGCGTCAGGATCGACATGCTGAGAGGCGTTTGTGGGCCTGGGGGATGTTGGCGACGGGAGGGGCGGCACTGCTCGGAGGGGTGTGGCACGGGTTCTCTCCGTTTTGGGGCGAAGAGCTGGTCGTTTGGAGCTGGCGCGGCGTTCTGCTGTTGATCGGAACGGCTGATCTGCTGTTCGGCCTGGCGGTTGTCCGCCAGAGCCTGGATGAACCCTGGCGAAGACGTCTGGTGGGCTGTGTGTCTGTGAAGGCCGGGGCCTACCTGACCCTGCTGATGTTTGTTGACGACTTCTGGCTGGCGATTCTGGACTATGCGCCGACCCTGATGTTAATCGCCGGGCTACAGATCGGCAGAATTCACAAAGCGCCCGAATCCCGTTGGCTGGTTGCCGGAGTCGGTCTGGCATTTTTCGCGGCGGGCGTTCAGGCCGCCGGTCTCGGTCTGCATCCCCGCTTCAACCACAACGATCTGTACCATGTGATTCAGGGCGGAGCACTCTACTGGCTCTATCGCGGCGGTCGACTCTTCGGTCACGGCGCGGACCGGATTAGTCCCTGAAGCGTCGGACCAGGTCGGCATAGTCCTCGATCCGCCGGTCACGCAGGAACGGCCACATCCTTCTCACCGATTCGCTTCGCTGCATGTCTATGCGGACGACTTCGTTTATTTCCAGGTCGGTTGCCCCGCGAAAGAGGAGTTCTCCCTGGGGACCGGCGACAAAACTGTTCCCCCAGAAATCCGCGCCCGGTGAGGCCCCCGCGGGGTCATCCTCGTGTCCGACACGGTTGACGGCGATGACGGGGAGCCCGTTTGCGACGGCATGGCCGCGCTGCACCGTCATCCAGGCTTCGAGTTGACGCGCCTTCTCCTCCGCGCTGTCGCGGGGGTCCCAGCCGATGGCCGTGGGGTAAATCAGCAGTTCGGCGCCGGCCAGAGCCATGAGCCGCGCCGCCTCGGGGTACCACTGGTCCCAGCAGACCAGCACCCCGAGCCTGCCGAGGCTGGTGTCGATGGGGGTAAACCCGAGGTCGCCCGGGGTGAAATAGAATTTTTCATAATAGCCCGGATCGTCGGGGATGTGCATTTTGCGGTAGCGTCCTGCCGTTGAACCGTCGCTGTCGAAGACCACCGCGGTGTTGTGGTAGAGCCCGGCAGCACGTTTCTCGAACAGGGAGGTGACAAGAACGACCCCGAGTTCCTCGGCCAGGGATGCAAGGCGCTCGCTGGTCGGTCCGGGGATCGGTTCGGCCAGATCGAAAAGCTCGGGGTTCTCCTGCTGGCAGAAATAGGTGCTGGCGTGCAACTCCTGCAGGACCACGAGCTGCGCTCCCTTGGCGGCCGATTCACGGATCCCTCGGAAGGACGCCGCGAGATTGCTCTCACGATCTGAGCCACAGGCGTGCTGGACCAGTCCCACGTTCAGTGTTTTCAAGACAAGACTCCCTTCGGCAGTTGCATGGTCACGCAGTGGAGCGAGCCGTGCTGCTGAACCAGCGGTCGACAGTCGATGCCGATGATCTCACGCTCCGGGTAGGCCTGCGCGAGCGTCTCGAGCGCCTGCCCGTCGGCCGGGTCCTGATAGGTCGGGACGAGGACCGCACCGTTGATGATCAAGTAGTTGGCGTAGGTGGCGGGCAACCTCTCTCCCCCTGCGGCGTAGATGGGACGTGGCCAGGGGAGGGGGAGGAGCCGGAACGGTTCCCCGTCCAGGGTGCGAAAGGTGGAAAGCTGCCGTTCCATCGCTTCGATGGCCGCAAAGTGTTCGTCGTCCGGGTCGTCGCAGCGTATATGGAGAATGGTGTTGTGCGGGGCCAGGCGTGCGAGCGTGTCGATGTGGCTGTCGGTGTCGTCGCCGGCGAGAAAGCCATGCTCGAGCCACAAGATCTGTTCGCATCCGAAAATCTCCCGCAGCCGGGTGTCGAGTGCTTCCCGTCCGAGGTGAGGGTTGCGATTCGGGTTGAGCAGGCACTCGGAGGTGGTGAGCAGGGTCCCCTGGCCGTCACTTTCGATGCTCCCCCCCTCGAGGATCAGCCCGGGGATGGCCCGGGGTGGTGCAAGGACCCCGAGCGTGCAGAGGCCGTGCGTGATCTGGTTGTCGAGGTCCGCGGCAAATTTGAGCCCCCAGCCGTTGAATCCGAAGTCGAGCACTAGCGGTAAGCCCGACTCCTCGACACAGATCGGGCCGAAGTCCCGTGACCAGGTGTCATTGGTCGGCAGGGGGGCGATCGTCACTCTGCCTGCCTCGATGGCGGCCTGGTCGAGTTGCTCTCGAACCGTTTCTGGGTGCGGAGCGATAATCACGACGCGTTCGTACCGCGTGATAATACGGGTCAATTCGAGATAAACAGCTTCAACGGGAGCCAGGTCGTCTGCCCAGTCGGTCTGAATATGAGGCCAGGCCATCAGGACCCCGTCCTGGGGTTCCCATTCAGCCGGGAGGCGGCGGGACCGCTTCATGTCCATCTCCTGCGCGGGGGGTCGCGAAAATGTAGGCAAAACCCTGAGTGAAAGCAATCAAAAAACCTCGCCGGTATTCTCCGGATGCTGACGCACGTGCTCGAACATGACGATCGAGGCTGCGATGCTGACATTGAGGCTCTGTACCGAGCCGAACTGGGGAATCGTCAGCGCGCGGATGTCCGGGTAGTCGTTCGGGTCGAAGCTGTGGCCGAATTCCTCGTGGCCGAAGATAAAGGCACAGCGTTTCGGCAGTTTGGTCTGGTGGAGCGGGCGGCCTTTTTCTGGAGTGAGGATGAAGAAGATGTAGCCGAGCGCGGACAGCGTTGCGAAACAGTCCGAGAACGTTTCGTGGAAAATGGCCGGTACCTTGCGGAATGATCCTTTGGCGGGAGCGGGGTCGAAGACACCGATGTCGACCAGGTGGACTGCGCTTGCGCCGAAGGCATCGGCGCTGCGGAAGGTCTTGGCGACGTTGAACCCGGGCTTGAGGCCGTCGAGGATCACCACGAAATCGTTTGGACCCGGTTTGGCCAGGATGTTACGCTGGCGTTCCTTGGTGTAGCGCTGAATGATCTGTCGTTGCCGCAACTTGCCCATGATGTCCTCCGCGCTCATCTTAGCCCGACGCGGCGTGCAGGCCAACCCGAAACAGAAGGTGCTGGATGACCCGACTCCCGCTATCCGTCATCGTTCCGGTCCTAAACGAAATGGACCAGTTACCGAAACTGGTCACCTCGCTACGCCGCCAACAGAACATCCGTTTCGAGCTGCTGTTGTGCGACGGGGGTTCCCGAGACGGCACCGCGGATATCGCGCGCAAGCAAGCGTCACGCGCGGACTTTCCTGTAAAGCTTCTGAACTCACCACCCGGGCGATCCGTGCAGATGAATGCCGGTGCTCAGCTCGCCACGGGGGAGTGGTTTCTGTTTCTCCACGTCGACTCTGAATTCGACGACCCGAACGCGTTGATGCTTGCGGTGGCCGACATGGAGCGCGAAAGGAGTCTCGCCGAGGGGTGCAGTGCGGGGCATTTCCCGGTTCATTTCTCCCGCACGAGTTCGTCTTCGCCCTTTGCCTATTATTTTCTCGAGGCCAAGTCCCGCCTTGACCTGCCGGGATGCATCCACGGGGACCAGGGGATGCTGATACACCGCACAACCTTTGCTCAACTCGGTGGCTTCGATGAAAACCTGTCGTTTCTCGAGGACTGCGCTATGGCCGATGCGGTCCGACGCGGAGGGGGGTGGAAGCTTCTGCCGGTCGAGATGAGCACCTCGGCGAGGCGGTTTGAAGCCGAGGGCCTCGTCCAGAGGCAGGTGCTCAATGCACTGATTATGAATTTTCGTGCCCTGGGATGGGCCAGGTTCTTCGAGGCCCTTCCCGAACTCTATCGCAGACAGGACCGCAGCCGCAAACTACAGCTCCTCCCTTACTGGCTCAAGATTCGTGAGCTCCTCGCGCGCGAAAACCCGTTGGCGCGTTCGCGCGTGTGGTATGACACCGGGGAATACGTGCGCTCGCAAGCCTGGCAGCTGTACTACGCCTGGTATTGTTATCGACAGTTCCGACGAGGCCAGTGTCCTACCATGAGCGGCAACGATCTCCGCGAGCAGATGCGCGGGTTCGAGCGGATGACCGCCAACCCCATCGGACGAGGCGTTACCGCTTTGCTCGTCTGGATCTGGTTCTATCTTACTTACCTTTCTCTGTTGGCCCGCTATCGACGTAGCGGTACACCTGATGCGGGGGTTGACAACCCACCGTCTGTTTAGTTATATCAAGAAAAGTTGATTTATATTTCTCGAGATTCTTGATATAACCATGATCCTGACCCTGTACAAAGCGCTGGCCGACCCGACGCGCCTGCGCCTCATCGCCATTCTCGTCCGTGGAGAATTTACCGTCCAGGAGCTGGTCGAGATTCTCGCCATGGGGCAGTCCCGGGTTTCGCGGCATCTGAAAATCCTGCATGAGGCCGGTGTGGTCAGGGTGAAGCGTGAGGGGACCTGGGCCTATTACCGTCTAGCCTCCGAAAACCAGCTGATCGCCGACCAGCTCCCGATGCTTCGATCCCATCTGGAGGAGTTGCCCGATGTTCGTACGGACGCCGAGGCGATTGCTCGCGTCCTGGCCCGTCGTCGAGAACGCAGTCAGACCTTCTTCGATGCGCACGCCTCGCGCTGGGACGAATTGGCCCGCGAGCTTGTCCCGACTCCCGATTACCAGGCTCAGCTGTTTGCGTCGATTGCTCCCTGTTCGACCCTGGTCGAGGTCGGGGTGGGGACCGGCGCCCTGCTCGAACATCTCAGTGACAGAGCAGATACCCTGATCGGCATCGATCATTCGCCGGCGATGCTCAAGGCGGCGCGCGAAAGGGTCGGAAAGCTGCAGCTCGACAAGATCGAATTGCGGCTCGGCGAGATGGAACACCTCCCCGTCGAAGCGGCGTCCGTCGACGGTCTAGTCCTGCACATGGTTCTGCACCATGCCCCGGCACCCGAGATCGTGCTTCGGGAGGCTGCCCGGGTGCTCCGATCGGGAGGACAGGTGACGATCGTCGATTTGCTGCGGCACCAGCAGGAATGGGTCCGCGACAGACTGGCGGATCAGTGGCTCGGTTTTGTCTGCAGCGAGCTGGCCCAGTGGTGTGATCAGTGCGATTTCGTGGAGGTTGACTGCACGGAGGTTGCAGGTTGCAAGCAGGAATATGCGATCGTGATCTGCCAGGCCCGTCGCAGGTAAGGTAACAAATTTCGGATCCGTATCGAACGGACCCCAATATCAAGGAGAGAAGCATGAGTTCGTTTACCGATTACAAAGTCAAGGACCTGAGGCTGGCAGAATTCGGCCGGCGTGAAATCGAGATGGCCGAGATCGAGATGCCCGGTCTGATGGCCCTGCGCGAACAGTATGCCGCGCAGCAACCCCTCAAGGGAGCCAGGATTACCGGCTCGCTTCATATGACCATCCAGACGGCGGTGCTGATCGAGACCCTGGTGGAGCTCGGTGCCCGGGTTCGCTGGGCGTCCTGCAACATCTTCTCGACCCAGGATCATGCCGCTGCCGCGATTGCCGCTGCGGAGATCCCTGTTTTCGCCTGGAAGGGGGAGACCCTCGAGGAATACTGGTGGTGTACCGAGCAGGCCCTCGCCTGGCCCGACGGTGAACTCCCCAATATGATTCTGGATGACGGCGGGGATGCGACCATGATGGTTCTCAAGGGGGCGGAGTGGCAGCAGGGCGGTGTTCCGGATCTGAAATCCGAGGATCCCGAAGACTGGGTCGAGCTGGTCAAGTGCCTGGGGTCTTCCATCGCCGCGCAGCGTATCGACTGGGTCGCGATGCGCGGTGCGGTCAAAGGGGTGACCGAGGAGACCACCACCGGAGTGCACCGGCTCTACCACCTCGCCAAGCAGGGGGCGTTGCCGTTCCCGGCGATGAACGTCAACGACTCGGTGACCAAGAGTAAATTCGACAACGTCTACGGCTGCCGTCATTCGCTGGTCGACGGCATCATGCGCGCGACAGACGTCATGCTCTCCGGCAAGGTCGCCGTGGTCTGCGGTTACGGCGACGTCGGCAAGGGGTGCTGCCAGTCGCTGCGCGGGCAGGGCGCGCGTGTAATCGTCACCGAAATCGACCCGATCTGTGCCTTGCAGGCACTCATGGAAGGGTATCAGGTGACCACCCTCGAGGACGTGGTCGAGGACGCCGACCTGTTTGTCACCACTACCGGCAATTTCAACATCATCACCGCCAAACACATGGCCCGCATGAAGCACAACGCGATTGTCGGCAATATCGGTCACTTTGATAACGAGATCGACATGGCCGGACTCGCCAAGGTTCCGGGGATCACCAAGATCAATATCAAGAATCCGCGCGAGCACGGCAACCAGCTCGACCAGTGGGTATTCCCCGACGGCCACGCCGTACTGGTGCTGGCCGAGGGGCGCCTGCTCAATCTCGGCTGTGCGACCGGGCACCCTTCCTTCGTCATGTCGAACAGCTTCAGCAACCAGGTTTTGGCGCAGATCGAACTCTTCACACGCGGCGAAGAGTATGACAACCAGGTCTACGTGCTGCCGAAACAGCTCGACGAGATGGTCGCCCGCCTGCATCTCGACAAGCTGGGTGCCAAGCTTACTCAGCTGACGACGGAGCAGGCCGATTACATCGGCGTGCCGGTCGACGGCCCCTACAAGTCGGATCACTACCGTTACTGATCGGTACGATGTAGCGAAGCATGGGATAGGCCGGGCGAATGCCCGGCCTTTTTTATGGTCTGTTCAGCTGCGGGTCGAGAGGAGAGACCAGAGCCCGAGCAGCAGGAAGATGGTGTTGGCCCCCCAGGCCGCTACGATCGGGGGGAGGGCGGCCGAGTAGCCGAAGGCCTGGAGGACGGTCTGGGCAATGAAGAACAGGAAGCCGATGGCGATGCTCAGGCCGATTCCCATCGCGAGGTTGCTCTGCCTGCCGCGCTGGATAGCGAACGGGATGCCGAAGAAGGCCATGACCAGGCAGGCGAAGGGGGTGGCCAGCTTGGCGTAAAGGTCGACACGGTAGCGGGTGTTGTCGAAACCCTCAGCACGCAGCTTCTCGGACGTCTCGTAGAGTTGAAGGATGTTCATCTCCTCCGGGCGGGGTTGGCTGAGTTGAAAGTCTTCCGGGGTCTTGTCGAGGTTCAGGGGGAGCTCTTTGTGGCGAACAAGCGATATCAGCTCACCGCTGGACGGGTCGAAGCGTCTCTCGACGACATCGTGAAGCCGCCAACCCTCTTCACTAAAATGCGCCGAATCGGCGTCGATGCGATTCTCGAGCTGCTGCTGGTCATCGGTTCTGAGGACGATAACTCCGCGGAGAGTCTCGTTCTCGGAGTCGAAGAGCCGCACGTGCAGCAGTTGCCCCGAGTTGTGAAACCAGAGGTTGCCGCGGTTGGTGGCCAGTAGCTGTTTCCCTTTTACCTCCACGTTGTAGATGCGCCGGGCATTTTCAGTGGTTGCCGGCACCACCAGCTCGCTGGTGGCCAAGACGGCGGTTGAGATCAGCAGGGCGACGCCCAGCAGCGGTGCAGCGACGTGTCCTAGGCTGATCCCTCCGGAACGGATGGCGGTCAGTTCGTTGCTTCGCGACAAGGCACCGATGGTTAAGAAGACCGCCAGGAGCACGGCCAGGGGGATGATCTGTACTACGACCATCGGCACCATGTTGAGGTAGTAGAGCAGGTAGAGTTTCGCCGGGGCGTGGTAGCGGGTGAAGTTGTCGATTTTCTCGAGAAAATCGACGATCAGGTAAAGGGCGACGAAGGCCAGCAGGGCCAGCAGCACGTAACGCCTGAAGATGGCGAGGATGTAACGGTTGACGATTCTCATGACGGCCGGTTCTTGCGCGCCAGGATGCGTGTGAAGGTGTCGTCGATGCGGTAACCGAGCCGGTCAAGCCACTCGAGGCGGCGTTCTTTGGCATGCAGGGTGAACAGATAACCCCCTCCGGTAAGCAGCAGCAGGTTCGGGAGCCACATGGCGACCACCGGAGGGAGCAGGCCGTCATGTCCGGCGGTGCGGGCAGTTGTCAGCAGAGCGTAGTAGAGCAGGGTGACCCCGAGCGCCTTGGCGAAGCCGCCACCCTTGCCGGAACGGGTCGACTGGATCCCCAGCGGCACGCCGAGCAGCGCGAAGACAAACGGTGCGAAGGCGAGGGCGAATCGCTCGTGGATTTCCGTGCGCATGGCGTTCTGCGAATCCTCTTCTCCGCTCTGGCGGATCGCCGTGCGTAGTTCGTCAAAACTCATTCGGTTGATCTTCTTCGGTCGGGACGTCTGGTTGCCGTTCTCACGGTCGAGCGAGAGGTTAAGGTCGTAGGTGCCGAAGCGAGCAGCCTGATAACTCTCCGTGCCGCTGTCGAGCTTGCGGCGGTGGATGTTCCCCTGCTCGAGTCGAAGGGTCATGCGCAGGGTGTCGGGGTCGGAGAGAACTTTTCCGTTGCGGGCGAAGATGATGACCGGAGAGCTGTTCGAGCGGCTGTCGGCGATGAATACTTCACGCATGGCGCCGCTGGTTTCGTCGATCTCCCCGGCGTATATGACCAGGTTGTCAAAGTCCGAATTGAAGATCCCGGGACGGATGCTGCCGCCGATCTGGCTGTTCGCCAGGCGGAAGATCTTCTGGTCGAAGGCGTGCCGGCCGCGCGGCTGTTCCACCACGCTCAGCCAGCAGACCAGCAGTGTGCCGCAGATCCCGAGGATCATGACGGGCCAGGTCATGCTGTACAGGCTGATCCCGCCGCTTTTCAGGGCGATGATCTCGCTCTCCGAGGAGAGGCGTCCGAATCCGATCAGGATTCCGAGGAAAAGCGAGAAGGGGATGATGATGATGAAGAAGGTCGGGAGAAGGTGGGTGAAGAGCGAAAGCAGTTCCTGAAGCGGGACCCCCTTGTTCACCACCAGCTCCACCAGTTGCAGCATCCTGCCCATGACCAGGACAAAGCAGAAGATGACCATCGCCACGAGGGTGGGGGCGGTGATTTCCTTGAGAATATAGCGGGTGATCCTCCGGGTAGCCATGCGCGGATGTTATACCAGCCAGATAGGCTTGTAAACAGGCTTGCCGGGGGATTTTTCCCTTGCGCGCGGGGAGGGGGTGTGCTATATAGACCCGCTGTCAAAAATACGCACGTTTCCGGATTCGGAGAGGGGTGGCCGTTGGGACGACGGTAGCTCTCCGGAGGTGATGGAGGCGGAGGACACAAAACCAATTAGACAAGGAGCCAACGATGTCCCAGATCACTATGAAACAACTGCTCGAAGCCGGTGTCCATTTCGGACACCAGACCCGCCGCTGGAATCCGAAGATGAAGCAGTACATTTTCGGTGCCCGTAACGGTATCTACATCATCGACCTGCAGAAAACCGTTCGCCATTTCAAGAACGCCTACACCTTCGTTCGCGACACCGTCGCCGACGGTGGCCGCGTCCTGTTCGTCGGGACCAAGAAGCAGGCCCAGGATGCGATCTTCGAGGAGGCGAGCCGTGCCGAGCAGTTCTTCGTCAACAATCGCTGGCTCGGCGGTATGCTGACCAACTTCACCACCATCAAGCAGAGCATCGACCGTCTCAAGAAAATCGAGGTCATGGCCCAGGACGGGACCTACGAGCTGCTGACCAAGAAGGAAGTCCTCCAGCTCGAGCGTGAGAAGGATAAGCTCGAGAAGAGCCTCGGCGGGATCAAGTCGATGGCGAAACTCCCTGACGCTGTGTTCGTGATCGACCCGAAGAAGGAGCAGATCGCCGTCAAAGAAGCCCGCAAGCTCGGGATTCCGGTGGTTTCTGTGGTTGACACCAACTGCGACCCCGACGAGATCGATTACGTGATCCCCGGTAACGACGACGCCATTCGCGCGATTCGCCTGTTCGCCTCCAAGATGGCCGATGCCTGCATCGAGGGTGGGCAGCTGCGCGAGACCCGTCTCCGCAGCGACGCCGAAGGGGCTGATGACACTGAAGCAGCGGTCGCCGAAGCTCCTGCAGCTGTCGAAGCGCCCGCTGAAGCGGTCGAAGCGGCAGCGAAGGAAGAGCCCACTTCCGAAGACGCCGAAGCCTGATTTCCTGCACGCACGATCGGGCGGCCCCATTCGGGCCGCCCTTTCCATAAGTCACCTGTACCGACCCACTTTCATCACATAGCAAGGTCCGCCTCGCGGACAGGAGGTTCAACGTGAGCATTACTGCATCGATGGTTAGCGAGCTGCGCGCCAAGACCGGCGCCGGCATGATGGACTGTAAGAAGGCCCTGGGCGAAACGGCCGGGGATATGGAGAAGGCGATCGAGTACCTGCGCAAGAAGGGTCTTTCGGCTGCGGCCAAAAAGGCCGACCGTGTAGCCGCCGAGGGGATGATCGTGGCCGCCGGCGAGCAGAGTGTCGGCGCTCTGGTCGAAGTGAACGCCGAGACCGACTTCGTTGCCAAGAACGAAGCTTTCCAGGGCTTCGCCAACGGCGTCGCCGAAGTGGTCGCCCAGCAGAAACCGGCCGACGTCGAGGCGCTCAAGCAGCTCGCCTTTCCCGGCAGCGGACGCACTGTCGCTGAGGAGCTGACCCATCAGATTGCTACCATCGGTGAAAACATGAGCATCCGCCGTTTTGAGTGCTTTGAGTCCGGCCAGGGTGTCGTGGCCAACTATATCCATGCCGGTGGTAAGATCGGTACCCTCGTGCAGATCGACGGCGCGAGCGACGAGCGCGTCGCGGCTCTGGCCAAGCAGATCGCCATGCATGTGGCTGCCGCAAGCCCGAGCTTTCTCTCTCGTGATGAGGTTCCGGCCGATGTGATCGATAAAGAGAAGGACATCATGCGCGTCAAGGCCAAGGAGTCGGGTAAACCCGACAATATCGTCGAGAAGATTATCGAAGGACAGATCAACAAGTTCTTCGGCGAGGTCTGTCTCCTCGAGCAGGCTTTCGTAATTGATCCGGACCAGAAGGTCACCAAGGTGGTCGCGGCGCTCGGAAAAGACCTCGGCGCCGAGCTCAAGCTGGTTCGTTATGCGCGGATGCAGCTCGGCGAGGGGATCGAGAAAAAGGAAGACAATTTCGCGGCGGAAGTCGCTTCCTTGACCAAGTAAACGATCCGGAGCAACTCATGGCCAACGCGGACCCGAAATATCGGCGAATTCTTCTGAAGCTCAGTGGCGAAGCTCTGGCTGGCGGCCAGGGTTACGGGATCGATCCGGACGTGATTTCCGGTATCGCTGCCGAGATCAAGGAGGTCGTCGAACTCGGAGTCCAAGTCGCCCTGGTGATCGGTGGCGGAAACATTTTCCGCGGGGTGGCGGCGGCATCCAAGGGGATGGACCGGGCCAGCGCCGATTACATGGGGATGCTGGCCACGGTCATGAACAGCCTGGCCATGCAGGATGCACTCGAGGCCCAGGGGGCCAAGACCCGTGTGCAGTCCGCGATTGAAATGCAGGAGGTTGCCGAGCCGTACATTCGCCGGAGAGCCGTACGCCATCTCGAGAAGGGGCGTGTGGTGATATTTGCGGCCGGTACCGGCAACCCCTACTTTACTACCGACACTGCGGCGAGCCTGCGCGCCATGGAGATCGGGGCCGAAGTGATCCTCAAGGCCACCAAGGTCGACGGAGTCTACTCGTCCGACCCTTTCAAGAACAAGGACGCGGTCAAATACCCGAGTCTGACGTACCTCGAGGTTCTCAAGCAGGGGCTTCAGGTTATGGATGCGACAGCAACCTCGCTGTGCATGGACAATAATCTGCCGATGATCATTTTCGATCTCACTTCCCGCGGCAATATCCACAAGGTCGTCATGGGTGAGGAGATCGGGACCATTGTCAAAGGAGGATAGCGCACATGTACGATGATGTCGTTGCAGAAAGCAAGGAGGGGATGGTACGCGCCGTCGAGGCGCTCAAGCGCGAGATGAGCAAGGTTCGCACCGGTCGTGCGTCCACGGCTCTCCTTGACGATGTGCGCGTCGACTATTACGGAACCCCGACTCCGCTCAGCCAGGTCGGAACCTTGGCCGTGCCGGAAGCCCGCATGATCACCATCCAGCCCTGGGAAAAACATTTGATTCCCGAGATCGAAAAGGCGATCTTCAAGGCGGATCTGGGGCTTAACCCGTCTTCGGATGGCCAGATAATCCGTATCGTCATCCCGCCGCTGACCGAAGAACGCCGCAAAGAGATGGTCAAGGTGATTCGGCGTATGGGAGAGGATTCGAAGATCGCGGTGCGCAACGCCCGTCGCGATGCCAACGATACTCTCAAAATGCTCGAGAAGGAAAAGGAAATTACCGAAGACGATCTCAAGCGTGGCGAAAAGCAGATCCAGGACGTGACGGACAATTACGTCGCCCGCATCGACGAGGTCGTGTCACAAAAAGAGAAAGAAGTCATGGAAATCTAGGATTTCCATCGAATGCAACCAACAAGGGAGAGAAGACATGCAGATTACTGACGAATGTATTGCCTGTGGCGCTTGTGTGGACACCTGCCCGGTGTCTGCGATCATCGAAGCCGGTGACAAGTACACCATCACCGACGACTGCACCGATTGCGGTGCATGCGCGGACTCCTGTCCGGTCAGCGCGATTACCGAGTAAAGCTGGACCCGGGGCGCCCAATGGGCGCCCCATGTTTTTCTCCCCCCCCAAGTTGCATCCCCGTTCACGTTCGTGATAATTTAACCCCCCTGAAATCACTCTAAAAACGATAGGCTTCCCAGAGAATCGTGCCGAGTATGAGCCTTCCTCATCATCTAGCCATTATCATGGACGGTAACGGCCGTTGGGCCGAACAGCAGGGGCTGCCGCGCGTTGCCGGTCACCAGAAGGGCGTGGAGACGGCCCGCGAGGTCATTCGTCACTGCGCCGTGCGCGGGATCCGCTACCTGACCCTGTTCGCGTTCAGTTCCGAGAACTGGCAGCGACCGGACGACGAGGTCCAGGCCCTGATGTCCCTGCTGTCGACCTTCCTGACCCGTGAGCTCGAAACCCTGGCCGAACATCATATTCGCCTGCGGGTGATCGGTGAGAGGGATCGCCTGACGTCCGAAGCCCGGGCCAGTCTCGAGCGGGCCATCGAACGTACCGCCGGCAATGAAGGGATGGCCCTCGTGCTGGCGCTTTCCTACGGGGGGCGCAACGAACTCGTGCGCGCGGTCCGGCAGGTCGCGACGCGCGTCGAGAACGGTGAACTCGGTATCGAACAGATCGACGAATCCTGTTTTGCGGAGAGGCTCGATACCGCAGGGCTCCCCGATCCCGATCTGCTGATCCGCACCAGCGGAGAGCAGCGGATCAGCAACTTTCTTCTCTGGCAGATGGCGTACTCGGAGCTCTATTTCAGCGATGCGCTGTGGCCCGATTTCGACACCGCGAAACTCGACGAGGCCCTTGCGGACTATGCCCACCGTCAGCGTCGTTTCGGCCTGACCGGCGCACAACTCGAGCCACGTACCTAGGAGGCGACCATTAAGCAGCGCATCATTACCGGGCTGATTCTTCTCCCTCTCCTCGTTGCCTATGTCTACTGGGCCAGTCAGACGGCCTTCGCGCTACTGATCCTGGTCGTGTCAGCGCTCGCGCTGCACGAGTACCTGCGCATGGCACTCCCGGCCGAGAGGGTTCTCGAACGACGCCTCGGTTTGGCTGCCGGGGTCGTGCTGGCTGCCGCCATGGCGTTCGCCCCGCCGCAGGCCAGTATCGCAGTACTGGTTATGCTGCTTCTGGTCTTCTGTCTGCTGTTTCTGTTCCGATACCAGCGACTCGACACGGTCATCCAGCAGCTGGCGTGCCTGATCCTCGGTCTTCTGTATATTCCGTTTCTGCTTGGCCACCTTACCTGGCTGCACGCGCTCGATCACGGCAAGCTGTGGATCTTCTTCGTGATGTTTCTGGTCATGGCCAGCGACTCGCTGGCCTATTTCAGCGGTATGCGTTTCGGCCGGCGCAAGCTCTATCCGGCGATCAGCCCGAACAAGAGTGTCGAAGGGGCGCTGGGCGGTCTGCTCGGCGGCGTTCTGGCTGCGTTCATCGTCCGCGTCCTGTTCTTCCCCGCGCTCGGGTTCTTGGATGTGCTACTGCTGGGGGTGGGTCTTGGCGCGGCATCCCAGCTGGGTGACCTGTTCGAGTCGATGCTCAAGCGAAGCTTTGGCGTCAAGGATTCCGGGACCCTGATTCCGGGGCACGGCGGTCTGCTCGATCGCCTCGACAGCCTGCTGTTTGCCTACCCTCTGGCCTACTATTACGCCCTTTACCTGCTGTAATGCGGAAAGCACGATGAAGAATCTCTCCATTCTCGGGGCGACCGGTTCCATCGGCGTCAACACCCTCGATATCGTCAAACAGTATCCGAGCCGTTATGCGGTCAAGGCCCTGACCGGCGGCGCGAACCTCGAGCGCCTCGCCCAGCAGGTCCTGGCATTCCGTCCCGAGATCGTCGCGGTGGCCAGGGAGTCCGATGTCCCGGCGCTGCGTGAACGCCTCGGCAGCTTTCCGGTTGAGATCCTGCACGGTGCCCAAGGTCTCTCCGAGTGTGCCTCCCATCCCGATGCGGACATGGTGGTGTCCGCAATCGTCGGCGCTGCCGGACTGGTTCCGACCATGGCCGCCATCGAGGCCGGCAAGGATATCGCCCTCGCCAACAAGGAGACCCTGGTCACGGCGGGTGCGGTCGTCATGGAGCGGGCACGTGCCCGCCAGGTGGCGATCTACCCGGTCGACAGCGAACACAGTGCGATCTTCCAATCGCTGGAAGGGCATCGTGGCGAGGACGTCAGGCGCCTCATCCTGACCGCATCCGGAGGTCCCTTTCTCCACCATTCGCTCGAAGCGCTCGGTAGCGTGACCCCCGAGGATGCCCTGGCTCATCCCAACTGGGACATGGGGCGGAAGATCTCCATCGACTCGGCGACCATGATGAACAAGGGGCTGGAGGTGATCGAGGCGCGCTGGCTGTTCGACCTTCCGCCGGAACGTATCGCGGTGCATATACATCCCCAGAGTATCGTGCATTCGATGGTCGAGTACGTCGACGGGTCGGTGATCGCCCAGCTCGGGATTCCGGACATGCGCACCCCCATTGCCTACGCGCTTTCGTACCCCGAGCGGCTGCCACTCGAGCTCCCGCCGCTCGACCTGTGCGCCCTCGGGCAGTTGACCTTTCTACAACCGGATGTTGAGCGATTCCCGTGTCTCCGCCTCGCCTTCGAGGTCCTTGAAGCCGGAGGGGCAGCACCGGCGATCCTGAATGCGGCCAACGAGATCGCCGTCGAAGCCTTTCTCGCCCGCCGCATCGATTTCCTGGAGATTCCACGTGTGATCGCGCGTACGCTCGACACGCTCGGGCAGGGGCCGCTCGCCACCCTGGAGGAGGCGATCGACGCCGATCGGCGCGGCCGCGAAGTCGCCGGGGAGCTGGTCGGTTCCTTCGGCTCGGGGAGGAAGGCGTGATCATCAGTATCGTTTCCGGTATTCTGCTGCTCGGCATCCTGGTGTTTGTTCACGAACTCGGGCATTTCTGTGTCGCCAAGGCCTGCAAGGTCAAGGTGCTCAAGTTCTCCCTTGGTTTCGGACCGCGACTGGTGTCGCGCACCTGGGGGGAGACCGAGTACATGATCTGCGCCGTCCCTCTTGGCGGCTACGTCCAGATGCTCGGCGAAGGGGGCGGTGAGGAGGGCGAAGCGGCCGTATTGTCGCCCGAGGAGGAGGCCCGCTCCTTCGCCCGACAATCGGTCTGGAGGCGTACGGCGATCATAGCCGCCGGTCCGATCATGAACCTCGCCCTGCCGTTTCTGGTCTTGCCGCTGACCTACCTGATCGGCGTGCAGATGCCGGCTTACCTGCTCGAGTCCCCCTGTGTCGGCTACGTGATGAGCGAGTCGGCGGGGTCCCGTTCCGGATTCCAGCCGGGAGACTGTATCCGGGCCTTCAACGGAGAGCCGGTAGCGTCCTGGGAAGAGGTCAATCGCCAGCTGATTTCTGGAATCGGTGCCGAGCTCCATTTTTCGGTGGACCGCAACGGGGAATCGTTCGAGGTCCGCGTGCTCGCCGAAGACGGGAACCCCGAGGGACTTCAGGCGATGGGCCTGCTCCCGCTGCAATCGGCAATGATCGGCGCCGTGAGCCAGGGGATGCCCGCCGACAAGGCCGGGATCGAGACCGGAGACCGGATCGTCAGGATCGACCAGGCCGAAATTCACTCCTGGTACGATCTCCGCCCCGCCATACAGCAAGCCGGCGGAGAGGACCTGGAGGTCACCGTCGAGCGCGGCGGAGAACGGCTCAGCTTTAGGCTTAAACCGGTCAGGCTCGAAGACGACGGGGATTTTCTGATCGGCATCATCCCTGAGCAGGCGACCGTCTCGACCCGCTTCGGGTTGATCGAAGCAGTCAAGGCAGGAGCGGAGCGCGCTGTGCAGCTGATCGAGCTGACGATGGTCTTTATCCACAAACTGTTCGCCGGGCATATCTCGACCGACAGCATCGGCGGACCCATCCAGGTGGTTCAGATCGCCGGGCAGGCCGCCCAGAGCAACCTCTCGAGCATCCTCGGCGTGCTGGCGTTTCTGAGTATCCAGCTCGGCATCCTCAACCTGCTGCCGATTCCGATTCTCGATGGCGGGCATCTGTTCTTCAACCTGTTTGAGATGGTGCGAGGTCGCCCCCTGTCCCTGCGCGCCCGTGAGACCGCCCAGCAGATCGGGCTGGTACTGCTGATCCTGCTGATGGTGCTGGCGTTCTACAACGACATCATGCGCCTGTTCTTCGGGTACCAGTGATGGCCAGGCTCATGCTCGCTCTGGATACCGCCTCCCCGACCGGGAGTGTCGCCCTGGTGCAGGGGGAGTGCCTGCTGGGGGAAAGTCTCCTGAATCTCAAGACGACCCACAGCGAGAGACTGCTCGGGGTCGTCGACCGGCTGCTGGAAGGGCTCGGGTGCACGCTCGACCAGCTTGACGCCCTGGCGGTCGTCAGGGGGCCGGGGTCGTTCACCGGGTTGCGCGTCGGCATGGCCACTGCGAAAGGGCTGGCGCTGGCTCTCGAGCTCCCGTTGGTCGGGATCTCGAGCCTCGCTGCACTGGCCGCCAATGCTCCTTTCGCGCGCATGCCGGTCTGCGCGCTGCTCGACGCCCGCAAGGATGAAGTCTATGCCGGCCTCTATTCCTGTGCTGCGGGGAGCCCCGTCGAGATCGGGGAAGAACGGGTTCTCCCGCCGGAAACGCTGCTGGGAGAACTGGACGGAGAGGTGCTGTTCGTCGGTGACGGGGCCGAGCGCTACCGCACTCTGATCGTCCGGCATCTCGGTGCGAAGGCGCACTTCGTGCCGACGCCCCTTAACCGCCCGCGCGCCGCGCTGGTCGCATGGCTGGCGGGCGAGGAACTCGCTCGTTCGCCCGTCGACTCGGCCGATCATTTGGCCCCCGTCTACCTGCGGCCTTCCGAGGCCGAACTGGCCTGGGCAAGAAAGGGAGAACAGGGCTCGATAGAAGGTTGACAACCCGGGGGGCTTCCCTTTAACTTTAGTGAACACCCAGTCTTGCATTCTTGCTAACTTTTCGTTCAGGAGGTGCAGCATGGAGGAGAGAGATCAGGATTTGGTTCGTGAGCTGTGGGACAACAACCCCCGTTTCCGCAAGCTCTACGAGGAGCACCAACTGCTGGAGAAGGAACTCAACAATCTGAGCGACAAGTCATTCCTCTCGGCCGAAGAAGAGATCGAGAAGAAAAAGATGCAAAAACTCAAGCTCGCGGGCAAAGACGAAATGGAGCATATCCTCAGCTCGCATCGTCAATGACAGTTTAGAAAGGGTTCGGGTCAAGGCCTGAGCCCTTTCGCAGTCTTCGGATACGTTCACACGTGCCGATCATAAGTTTGTCGGCAGTAAACAGCCTGACCGGACAGGGGTCGTGTGGCCCCTGTCCTTTTTTACCTCAGGGACAGAGAATATACCGTAGAGGAGATTCAAAGCGTTATGGCAGGGAAACGGAGTGACACCATCACGGTAGGGTTTGAACGGACCCCGCATCGTGCACTACTCAAGGGAACCGGCGTCGCCGAGCAGGCCATGAAGCGCCCCTTCATCGGGATCGCCACTTCGTTCACCGATCTGATCCCGGGGCATACGGGAATGCGCGATCTGGAACGCTTCATCGAGAAAGGGGTCCATTCCGGCGGGGGGCATGCGTTCTTCTTCGGAATCCCCGGCGTCTGCGACGGTATCGCCATGGGGCACAAGGGGATGCACTATTCCCTGCCGACCCGTGAACTGATTGCCGACATGATCGAATCGGTAGCCGAGGCCCACCGTCTGGACGGTCTGGTGCTCCTGACCAACTGTGACAAGATCACGCCCGGGATGCTCATGGCCGCGGCCCGCCTCGATATCCCGGCGCTGGTCGTGACGGCCGGCCCGATGTTGACCGGACAGGGGCGTGAAGGGCGGCGCTTTTCCTTCGTCAGTGACACCTTCGAGGCGATGGCCCGCTACAAGGCCGGGGCCATCGGCGAGGCCGAGCTCGCCATCTGTGAAGATCATGCCTGTCCGACGGCCGGTTCCTGTCAGGGGCTCTTCACCGCCAACACCATGGCGATCCTGACCGAGACCCTCGGTATGAGCCTGATCGGCTGCGGGACCGCGGCCGCGGTTTCGTCACTGAAGAAACGCCTCGCCTTCACATCCGGGGAGCGGATCGTCGAGCTGGTGCGCGACAACATTACGCCACGCCAGATCCTGACCCGCGCGGCATTCGAAAATGCCATCCGGGTCGATCTGGCCCTCGGCGGTTCCTCCAATACCGTTCTGCATCTGCTGGCCATTGCCCACGAAGCGGGGATCGATCTCCCTCTCGAGCTGTTCGACGACATCAGCCGCACGACGCCGCAGCTGGCATCGATGAACCCCGGCGGGATTCATTTCATGGAGGACCTCGACGTGGCCGGAGGAGTCCCCGGGGTCCTCGCGCAACTCAAGGACCAGCTGGGCGACAGCCCGACCGTCAGCGGGCCGAGTATCAGCGAGATCGCGGCCAGCGTCGCCTCGGTCGACGAGGAGGTGATCCATCCGGTGACTGACCCGGTTCGTCCCGAAGGGGGGATTGCAATCCTCAAGGGGAGCCTTGCCCCCGACGGCGCGGTGGTCAAGCAGTCGGGCGTTTCCGAGAAGATGATGGTCTTCGAGGGGAAGGCGCGCTGCTTCGACTCGGAGGAGGCGGCAATGGCGGCCCTGATGGGTGGCAAGATCGTCGCCGGTGATGTGGTGGTGATCCGCTACGAAGGGCCTCAGGGTGGCCCCGGGATGCGCGAGATGCTCGCGCCGACCGCGACCCTGATGGGGCTCGGTCTCGGCGACAGCGTCGCCCTGGTGACCGACGGTCGTTTCTCCGGGGGGACCCGTGGCCCCTGCGTCGGCCACATCTCCCCCGAGGCCGCTGCCGGCGGTCCGATCGCCCTAGTCGCCGAAGGGGATACCATCCGTCTCGATATCCCCAGCCGCCGGCTCGACCTGGTGGTGTCCGAAGACGAACTCGCCAAGCGCCGCGCGGTCTGGACAAAGCCTGCCCCCAAGATCACCAGCGGCTGGCTCTCGCGCTACGCCAAGGTCGTGACCTCGTCGAATACCGGCGCGATCTGCAGCGCGGATTGACACATCGTGTTTCTTTGACCGATTCTTGACAGATTGATCGACTCATACAGCAGGAGGCAAACAGTGAAACTGACCGGATCCCAGATGCTCCTGGAGTGCCTGCGTCTCGAAGGCGTGGACACCATCTTCGGCTACCCCGGCGGCACCGTGATCAATATCTACGACGACCTCATGGACTCGCCGATCAAGCACATCCTGACCCGCCACGAGCAGGCTGCCGTCCATGCCGCGGACGGCTACTCCCGTGCCACCGGCAAGGTCGGGGTCGCCATCGCGACCAGCGGTCCCGGCGCGACCAATACCGTGACGGGGATCGCCACGGCCTACATGGACTCGATTCCGCTGATCGTGATCACCGGCCAGGTGCCGACGCCGCTGATCGGCAACGACGCCTTCCAGGAGGCGGACATGGTCGGGATCACCCGTCCGGTCACCAAGCACAATTACCTGGTCAAGGACATCAAGGACCTTCCGCGCATCGTCAAACAGGCGTTTTACATCGCCCGCACCGGTCGTCCCGGGCCCGTGCTGATCGACCTGCCGAAGGATGTGCAGATGATGACGGACAACTTCCACTACCCCGAAACCGTCGAACTGCGCGGCTACAAGCCGACCTACAGCGGCAACATCCGCCAGATCGAAAAGGCCGTCAAGATGATCACCGAGGCGAGCAAGCCGGTGATCTACGTCGGCGGCGGCGCCACCCTCTCGGATGCCGACAAGCACCTTCTGGAACTCGCGGAGGCGATCCAGGCGCCGGTCACCACGACCCTGATGGGGATGGCCTCGTTCCCGAAGACCCACAAGCTCTCCCTCGGCATGCTCGGGATGCACGGCACCTACTACGCCAACATGGCGGTGACCGAATCCGACCTGCTGATCGCCATCGGCGCCCGTTTCGATGACCGCGTGACCGGAAAGATCGCGACCTTCGCCCCGCACGCCAAGATTATCCACATCGACATCGATCCGACCTCGATCAAGAAGAATGTACGCGTCGACCTGCCGATCGTCGGCGACCTGCGCGACGTGCTCCAGAAGATGGTACGCAAGTTCTCCGAACACACCGACGAGGTGGAGGGGCTGGTGAAGCGGACCGAGCCCTGGCGCAAGGAGATCGCGGGGTGGCGCGAGAAGCACCCGATGTCCTACAAGAGCTCCAAGTCGGTGATCAAGCCGCAGTTCGTGATCGAGAAGATCCGCGAGTTGACCCGCGACGATGCGATCATCACCACCGAGGTCGGACAGCACCAGATGTGGACCGCCCAGTTCTTCGATTTCCTCAAACCGAGGACCTTCATCACCTCCGGTGGCCTCGGGACCATGGGGTTCGGTCTCCCCTCGGCGCTCGGCGCCCAGGCGGCGTTCCCCGACCGCCAGGTGATCGACGTCTCCGGCGACGGCTCCTTCCAGATGAACTCCCAGGAGCTCGCGACGCTGGTCCAGTACCGCCTGCCGGTTAAGATTGTCATCCTCAACAACAACTTCCTCGGCATGGTGCGCCAGTGGCAGCAGCTCTTCTTCGACTGCCGCTACAGCCAGACCTGCCTCGAGCTGCCGATCGATTTCGTCAAGCTGGCCGAGGCCTACGGCGCGACAGGGCTGCGTGCCAGCAAGCCCTCGGAGGTCGAAGAGGTGCTCAAGAAGGGGCTTGAAACTCCCGGCCCGGTGATCATGGAGTTCAAGATCTCCCGCGAGGAGAACGTGCTGCCGATGGTCCCCGCCGGCGCAGGCCTCAATGAAATGGTGCTGGCCTCCTAGGCCGACGCTTCAATGTTTAGGAGCTGACTCAGATGAAACATACCATTACCGTTCTGGTGGAAAACGAATTCGGCGTGCTCTCGCGGATCTCCGGGCTATTTTCAGGTCGCGGCTTCAACATCGAGAGCCTTTCGGTGGCCCCCACGCTCGACACCACGATTTCGCGCATGACCATCGTAACCTCCGGCGACGACCGGATCCTCGAGCAGATCACCAAGCAGCTCAACAAGCTGATCGACACCATCAAGGTCATCGACTTCACCGACCAGGAGTACGTCGAGCGGGAGCTGGCGCTGATCAAGGTGACCGCTGAGGAGGAGACCCGCGCCGAGGTGCTGCGGATCGTCGACATCTTTCGCGGCAAGGTGGTCGACGTCACGCCGCGTTCCTATTCGGTCGAGGTGACCGGGGCGCCGGCCAAGGTCAACGCGATCCTCGAGCTCCTTCGTCCCATGGGGATCAAAGAGATCGTCCGTTCCGGCCCCGTGGTCATGGGACGTGGAGCCAAGGGGTGGAAGGGAAACTGAACCCGTACCTGCCATGACGACAGACGTAGTTGCGACGGGCCATGCGGAGACAAATCTCTGGCATGGCCCGTCGCACTATGATATAAGTTCAGGTCCGCTTTTGCTCAGACCTTACATCCTATGAGGAGGATTTGTTTACGATGCTGAATATCTACTACGACAAGGACGCCGATCTGTCGATCATCAAGGGGATGAAAGTGACAATCGTCGGCTACGGCTCCCAGGGCCACGCTCACGCCTGCAATCTGAAGGACTCCGGGGTCGATGTTACGGTGGCGCTGCGCACCGGTTCGGCCAGCGTGAAGAAGGCCGAGAACGCCGGTCTCACGGTCAAGCCGGTTGCCGAGGCGGTCGCCGCGGCCGACCTGGTGATGATCCTTACTCCCGACGAGTTCCAGTCGCAGCTCTACGCGCAGGAGATCGAGCCGAATCTCAAGAAGGGCGCAACCCTGGCCTTCGCGCACGGTTTCGCGATCCATTACAATCAGATCGTGCCGCGCGCCGATCTGGACGTCATCATGATCGCCCCCAAGGCCCCCGGTCACACCGTCCGCTCCGAGTTCGTCAAGGGGGGCGGAATCCCCGACCTGATCGCCATCTTCCAGGATGCCTCCGGCAAGGCCAAGAACGTCGCGCTCTCCTATGCCAGCGCGATCGGCGGCGGGCGCACCGGAATCATCGAGACCAGCTTCAAGGACGAGACCGAGACCGACCTGTTCGGCGAGCAGGCGGTGTTGTGCGGCGGTGCCGTGGAACTCGTCAAGGCTGGCTTCGAAACCCTCGTCGATGCGGGCTACGCTCCGGAGATGGCGTACTTCGAGTGCCTGCACGAGCTCAAGCTGATCGTCGATTTGATGTACGAGGGGGGGATCGCCAACATGAACTACTCGATCTCCAACAACGCCGAGTACGGTGAGTACGTGACCGGCCCGCGCGTGATCAACGACGAGAGCCGCAAGGCGATGAAGGAGTGTCTGCACAACATCCAGACCGGCGATTACGCCAAGCGCTTCATCCTCGAGGGGCAGACCAACTACCCCGAGATGACCGCCCGCCGCCGCCTCAACGCCGCGCACCCGATCGAGCAGGTCGGCGAGAAGCTGCGTGCGATGATGCCCTGGATCCAGAAAATCGTCGACAAGAGCAAGAACTAGCCCTTCCGGGCCCGGCGTACCGCCGGGCCCGTACCATTTGCCGAGGTGCACGCGATGCGCAACCAGGATCAGCCGATCGCCGTTGAAGGATACCCGTTTATCGCCCTGTTCGCGTTCGTGACCGTGGTCGTCGGACTGCTCGACTGGTCGTTCCTGACCGTCGTCATGTTCGCCCTGACCCTGTTCACGGTCTACTTCTTCCGCAACCCCGAGCGCGTCGCCCCCGAGGACGCCGATGCGGTCATCGCGCCCGCCGACGGCAAGGTGGTTTTCGTCGGCGAGGTCCCCGAGGAGCGCTACTTCAAGGACCAGGCGATCAAGGTCAGCATCTTCATGTCGGTCTTCAACGTCCATGTCAATCGCGTCCCCTTCGGCGGCAAGGTGATCGACATGTTCTACAACCGCGGTGAATTCTTCAACGCGACCCTCGACAAGGCGAGCCTCGAGAACGAGCAGGCCGGCATCCTGATCGAGACCGACAGCAAGGCGCGCCTGCTGTTCGTCCAGATTGCCGGTCTGGTGGCGCGGCGGATCGTGACCTACCCGAAGGTCGGCGATACCCTGGTTCGCGGGCGTCGCTACGGTCTGATCCGCTTCGGCTCCAGGGTCGATGTCTACTTCCCCAAGGGGAGCCAGATCGACATCCGGGTCGGTGACCTCACGGTGGCCGGCGAGACGATTCTCGGGTACCTGCCATGACACACCCCCGGGGGATCGATCCGCGCGAGAGTCTGCGCCGAGGCGTCTACATCCTGCCGAACCTCTTCACCACCGGCTCGCTGATCGCCGGGTTCTACAGCATCATCCGCACCATGGGGGGGGGCTTCGAGGTCGCCGCATGGTTCATCCTGATCGCCTCGATCTTCGACGGGATCGACGGCAAGGTCGCCCGCCTGACCGGGACCACCAGCCGCTTCGGGGTCGAATACGACTCGCTCGCCGATCTCGTCGCCTTCGGGGTGGCTCCCGGAGTGCTCATGTACGCCTGGGCCCTGAAGCCGTTCGGCAAGCTCGGCTGGCTGGCGGCGTTCCTGTTCGTGGTCTGCGGGGCCCTGCGCCTGGCGCGCTTCAACGTTCAGGTCAATACCGTGGAGTCGAAACGCTTTGTCGGCTTGCCGATCCCGGCAGCCGCCAGCATGGTCGCGATCACCGTACTGCTCTTCTATCATCTCGGCTATACCGGCGAACTCGAGCGACGCATCTCCGTGCTGGTTCTGATCTACGGACTGGCCTTCCTGATGGTCAGCAACCTGCGCTTCTACTCCTTCAAGGATCCCGACCTGTTCAAGCGACAGCCCTTCGGTTTCCTGGTCGGGGGGATCGTCCTGCTGATCGTGATCATCGCCGAGCCCCAGCTGATGCTCTTCACGCTGATGCTGTCTTATGTCTTTTCCGGGCCGGTAGCGTATCTCTTCCGCTTTCTGCGCCTGCGCAGAAGAGACCAGGGGGATGATTCGAATTCGTCAACACCTGTTCCGCCGGAATAAAAAAACACCGCCCCGCAGGTGGAGTTCACAAAAAGAGTTGACATACGCACGGCGGGTCTGTTTTATTCAATGAATATAGTGTTCTAAAGGCGTTGATGAGGAATAGTAGGCCTGACGCCTGTCTCAGAGAGCCGGCGGTTGCTGTGAGCCGGCACAGGACAGGGCCGAACTCGCCTCGGAGCCGTGACTGCGAACGGATCAATCCCAGTAGAGGTCACCGTGAGCCTGCGTAAAGGGCGACATGAAGAGTCCCGCATGGGACTGAATCAGGGTGGTACCGCGAAGCGCAAGCTCTCGCCCCTGAACGGGGCGGGAGCTTTTTCTATTTTGAAAGGGAAGGGGGTGGTCGCTTGGAATCCGATCTGGGTGAACTAGGATGGCTGGGTCAGACGTATTGCACCATCAATTCTATGCCGGCGGCTGCCCGCCAGTCGGCATCCACGAACAAAGGAGACATCCATGAGTGAATCCCGAAAGATCCTGATTTTCGACACCACCTTGCGCGACGGTGAGCAGAGCCCCGGTGCGAGCATGAACATCGAGGAAAAGCTGCGTATCGCCCATCAGCTCGAGAAGCTGAACGTCGACGTGATCGAGGCCGGGTTCCCGATCGCCTCGGAAGGCGATTTCGAAGCGGTGAAGAAGGTTGCCCAGACCCTGAGCAGGCCGCAGATCGCCGGTCTCTCCCGGGCCAATGACAAGGATATCGACCGCGCCTGGGAGGCGCTCAAGTATGCCGGCGAGCGTGGACGGATCCACACCTTCATCGCGACCTCCGACATTCACATGCAGTACAAGCTCAAGATGAGCGAGGATCAGGTGCTCGAGACAGCCATCAAGGCCGTCAAGCGCGCCAGCGGATATACGCCGAACGTCGAGTTTTCCTGTGAGGATGCCGTGCGGACCCGCCTGCCGTTCCTTGCCCGCATGGTCGAGGCGGTGATCGACGCCGGCGCCCGCACCGTGAACATCCCCGACACCGTCGGTTACGCGATCCCCTCGGAGTTCGCCGAGATCATCAGCTACCTGCGGAAGCATGTCGCCAATATCGATAAGGCCGTACTTTCGGTTCACTGCCACAACGATCTCGGCCTCGCCGTAGCCAACTCCCTGGCCGCCGTTCAGGCGGGGGCCGGGCAGGTGGAGTGCACCATCAACGGGATCGGCGAACGTGCCGGCAATTGCTCCCTCGAGGAGGTGGTGATGGCGCTGCGCACCCGTCACGATATTCTCCCCGCGTCCTGCAGCGTCGAAACCGAGCACATCTACGCCGCAAGCCGTCTGCTCTCGACCATTACCGGCATCGTGGTGCAGCCCAACAAGGCGATCGTCGGGGCCAACGCCTTCGCCCACGAGGCCGGTATCCACCAGCACGGCGTGCTGATGGAGAAATCGACCTACGAGATCATGACCCCCGAGTCGATCGGCCTCAAGGCCAACAAGCTGGTGCTCGGCAAACACTCGGGGCGCCATGCCTTCGTCGACCGTCTCAAGGAGCTCGGTTACGACCTCTCCAAGGAGGATATCGAGAGGGCCTTCGTCCGGTTCAAGGCCCTTGCCGACCAGAAGAAGGAGATCTTCGACGAGGATCTCGATGCGATCGTCGCCGACGAGGTGATTCGCGTCCCCGAGACCTACAAGCTGCTGCAGATGAACGTCTCCTCCGGGTCGTTCGCTGCGCCGACCGCAACCGTTGAAATGGAGATTCATGGCAAGGTCAAGAAGACCGCGCTGATGGGGGACGGGCCTGTCGACGCCACCTTCAAGGCGATCAAGAAGCTCACCAAGAGCCAGGCGCGGCTGCTCAACTTCTCCGTCGGGGCAATCACCGGGGGGACCGATGCCCAGGGCGAGTGTACCGTACGCCTGGAAGAGAAGGGCCGGGAGGTGCTCGGCCAGGGGGCTCACCCTGACATCATCGTGGCCAGCGCCAAGGCGTATATCAACGCCATCAACCGCCTGGCCAGCACGCCGAAGCGCACCGAAGAGCAGATCTAGGACGCGCACTGATCCGAATATGAACCGGCGGAGCGTACCAGCGCTCCGCCGCTCTATTGCCAGAGACGTGCGGATGCGCTAGACTCTGGCGCTGCTGCATGCAGCACGACGTTATCACGAGGAGTTGACATGGGACAGACCATTGCAGAAAAGATCTTTGCCGCCCACCTGCGCGATGAACCGTTCGCCGGGACCAAGGTGCTGAACCTCGATCGGGTTCTCTGTCACGAGATCACCACCCCGGTGGCGATCGCCGACCTCGAGTGGCGCGGCAAGGACCGTGTTTACGACAATACCAAAATCAAGGCGGTCATCGACCACGTCACCCCCGCCAAGGACAGCAAGACTGCGCTGCAGGCCAAGATCCTGCGCGACTGGGCACGTCGCCACGACATCAAGGACTTCTTCGACGTCGGCCGCAACGGGGTCTGCCACGCCCTGTTCCCCGAGAAGGGGTACATCCGTCCCGGCTTCACCGTGATCATGGGCGACTCCCACACCTGCACCCACGGCGCCTTCGGCGCGTTCGCCGCAGGGGTCGGGACCACCGATCTCGAGGTCGGAATCCTCAAGGGCGTCTGCGCCTTCCGTGAGCCCAAGACCATCCGGATCGACCTGGTCGGGGCTCTCCCCGCCGGGGTCGTGGCCAAGGACGTCATCTTGTACGTGATCGGCCAACTCGGCGTCAACGGGGCCACTGACCGGGTGATCGAATTTCACGGTCCGGTGGTCGAGGGGATGAGCATGGACGCCCGCATGACCCTCTGCAACATGGCGATCGAAGCCGGGGGGACCTGCGGCATCTGTCCGCCGGACCAGGTCACGGTCGACTACCTCTGGCCGTTCATCCAGGACGAGTTTGCCAGCAAGGAGGCCGCGTTGGCCGAATACAGCCGCTGGACAGCCGACGCCGACGCGAACTACGAAAAGGTTCTGGAGTACGACGTCTCCTCCCTTGAGCCGATGGTCACCTTCGACTACAAGCCCGACTGCGTCAAGCCGGTTTCGGCCATGACCGGGACCCGCGTCGACCAGGTCTACATCGGCAGCTGTACCAACGGTCGCATCGAGGACCTGCGCGAAGCCGCCGCGGTGCTCAAAGGGCGCAAGATCGCCGAAAGCGTGCGCGGCATCGTCTCACCGGCAACCCCGAAGATCTTCTCGGAGGCGATGGCCGAGGGGATCATGGACGTGTTCATGGAGGCGGGATTCTGCGTGACCAACCCGACCTGTGGCGCCTGCCTCGGTATGAGCAACGGCGTCCTGGCCGAAGGGGAGGTGTGCGCCTCCACGACCAACCGCAACTTCGCCGGGCGCATGGGCAAGGGGGGGATGGTCCACCTGATGAGCCCCGCGACCGCCGCCGCCACGTCGATCACCGGCGTGATCACCGACGCCCGCAGCCTGAAATGATCTGACCCCAGGAGAGAATCGATGAAAAAGCAATTCGGCGGTCCGGCCATCTGCCTCGACCGCGCCGACATCAATACCGACGAGATCATCCCGGCCAAGTACCTCACCGAGGTGACCAAGGAAGCGCTCAAGCCGTATATCCTCGAAGACCTGATGCTCGAGGGGTTCGACCCCAAGGGGGAAGCCCTCAAGCAGGCCCGGGTGATCGTGACCCGCGAGAATTTCGGTTGCGGTTCGTCGCGCGAACATGCGCCGTGGGTTTTCGAGGTCAACGACGTGCACACCGTGCTGGCCGTCAGTTATGCCCGCATCTTCCGCCAGAACATGTTCAACTGCGGGATGCTCGCCATCGAGCTCCCCGCCGGCCAGATCGACCAGATCATGCAGCTCGGCAAGGGCGGTGACCTGCAGGTCGAGGTCAACCTCGCCGCCCAACAGGTGTCGGCTCGTTGCGGCGACCAGGCGCTCACCTTCGCTTTCGAGATCAGCCCCTTCGACAAGGCCCTCGTGGAGGCCGGTGGTTGGGTCGAATACGCCGACGCCCGCTACTAGGACGTCCTGCTGCAAGGGCCGGTTCGCCGGCCCTTTTACATTCTTCCGCAGCGCGCGGAAGCTATTGACAAGCCCAAGCCACCGTTTCTATAGTGGCAGCCTTTCAGATCCCTGCCCGGCGGGGATGGAATACCCTTCTCAAGGAGAGAGAGATGTCTCAGGAATTCAAGGTCGCGGTGCTCCCCGGTGACGGGATCGGTCCGGAGGTCATGGCCGAAGCGCTGCGTGTACTCGATGCCGTCGAAGAGCGTTTCGGCGTGGTATTCACACGCACCCATGCCAACGTCGGCGGTGCCGCGATCGATGCGGACGGCAAGGCCCTCCCCGAGAAGACCGTCGAGACCTGTCGCGCCTCGGACGCCATTCTGTTCGGCAGCGTCGGCGGCCCCAAGTGGGAACATCTCCCCCCCGACGAGCAGCCGGAACGCGGCGCCCTGCTGCCGCTGCGCAAGATCTTCGGCCTGTTCTGCAATCTCCGCCCAGCCATCATCTTCCCGGCCCTGACCGGCAACTCCTCCCTCAAGCAGGAAGTGATCGAGGGTGGCTTCGACCTGCTGGTGGTGCGCGAGCTGACGGGTGGAATCTACTTCGCTCAGCCCAAGGGGATCGAAGGGGAGGGGGCGCAACGCACCGGCTTCGACACCATGAAGTACAGCGACGCCGAGGTCGAGCGGATCTCCCACGTCGCGTTCCAGGCGGCCCAGAAGCGTGGCAAAAAGGTCTGCTCGATCGACAAGGCCAACGTCCTTTCGACCTCGGTGCTGTGGCGCGAGGTGGTCGAGCGGGTCGCCAAGCAATATCCCGACGTGCAGCTCAGCCACATGTATGTCGACAACGCCGCCATGCAGCTGTGCCGCTGGCCGAAGCAGTTCGACGTGATGCTGTGCGGCAACATGTTCGGCGATATCCTCTCCGACGAGGCGGCGATGCTGACCGGTTCGCTCGGCATGCTCCCCTCGGCGTCGTTGGCGGAAGGGTCGTTCGGCCTCTACGAACCCTCCGGCGGCAGCGCTCCGGACATCGCTGGCCAGGGGATCGCCAATCCGATTGCCCAGATCCTCTCGGCCGCCATGATGCTGCGCTACTCGTTCGGACTTACCGATGCGGCCGACGCCGTGGAGAAGGCCGTGGAGCAAGCTCTCAATGACGGCCTGCGCACCGGTGACATCTTCCAGGGGCTGCCCGGCGAGAAGAAAGTCAACACGCGCGAGATGGGGGATGCCATACTCGCTCGGCTCTAGAACAGGCCGCGATCTTGGCAGAGATGCCGTCGCGGTTATTTTCTCAGGGGGGGCTTTGGCCCCCCTCGCAGTTTGTGCATGGACCATCCCTGGCATGAGCATTTTCCCGGCCGGTTCGTTGAGGGTCGGTCGACGCTGCATCGGCTCGATCCGCGCAGCAAGCTGCTGGCCCTGCCGGCACTGATCCTGGCCTGTTTCTGGCTTGAGGGGCTGGTGCCGCTCTGTGTGCTTGGCGGCGTGCAGCTCGGGTTGCTGCGTCTGGCTGGGATTCCGTGGCGTCAGATGCTACGCCTGGTCCGCTCACTGCGCTATCTGCTGCTGTTCACCCTGCTTGTCTACGTCCTCTTTACCCCTGGGTATACGCTCCTCGGGCTCTCCTGGCTCTCCCGCGACGGCCTGGTGACTGGTCTAACGGTCTGCCTTCAACTCGTCCTGGCGCTCGGTTTCTCGCTGCTGCTCTCGGTGACCACCTCGCCGGCCGCGCTGGCGACCGGGTTCGAGGCTCTGCTCTCCCCGCTGAAGCGTTTCCGGGTCCCCGTCGCTCAGGTCGGCGATTCGCTGCGCCTGGTGCTTTTTTTCGTCGATCAGCTCCTTGAGCGCCTCGCCACCCTGCGCCCCCGCCGCACCGACCCACCCGGGTTGCGGGCCAAGTTTCGCTGGGGGACGGAACTGCTCGGCGAACTGCTCGCCGGTTTGCTGAACCAGGCGGAGTCTCTTGCTCAGAGGATTGCCGATGGCGACCCTCTCCCCTGGAGCGATGAGGTCAAGGCGCTCCCTGGACTCCGCGTCAGGGACGTCGCCCTGCTGGTCTCGGTCGTGCTGCTGCTGGTGCTGCTCGGCGGGGGCGTCTGATGCGTATCCAGCTGATCGTCGAATTCGACGGGACCCGCTATGCCGGCTGGCAGCGCCAACGGAACGGGCTCTCTGTACAGCAGGTTGTCGAGGACGCTCTCGCGGAGCTCCTGGGGGGGGCGGTCAGCACCGTCTCGTCCGGCCGCACGGATGCCGGGGTTCATGCCCTCGGGATGTCGCTCCACTTCGACACGGCGCGGGAGCTCCCCATGCGCGCCTACCGTGAAGGGCTCAACCGTCTGCTCCCGGAGGATGTCGCGGTCCGGTCGGCACGCCAGGTGGCAGACGATTTTCACGCCCGTTTTTCGACGCTCGGCAAGTGGTACCGCTACACCCTGCATAACGCCGAGGTGCGCAGTCCGGTTGTCCGACTGAACAGCTGGCATGTGCGCCGGCACCTCGATCTCACGGCGTTGCGTGCTGGTGCGGAGCTGCTGGTCGGCGAACACGACTTTGCCGCCTTTCGGGTCAGCGGCTGCGATGCCGCAACGACCGTGCGCCGTATCGACCGGATCCGGGTTGCGCGCGAAGGGAATCTGGTCCATATCGACGTGGTCGGGAGCGGCTTCCTGCGTTACATGGTCCGGCGTCTCGTCGGAACGCTGGTCGAGGTCGCGACGGGGGGGCGTTCGCCGGCCTCGTTACGCCAGCTGCTCGCGGAGCCACAGCTTCATCAGGCCGGCGCAACGGCGCCCCCGCATGGGCTTTGCCTGATGGCCGTGATCTACCCGGGAGAAGACCGTGATTTCTGGGAAAATTTCCCTTGACATCGTTGGGGGTATTGGATAGATTCACTGCTTCTGTGAGCCCCGAAAACATCACAAGAAGATCGTAGCGAGGAATGATGAGTACCGAAATTGCAAAGCAATCGGAGATCAAGCGCGACTGGCATGTTGTCGACCTTGATGGTCAGGTGCTGGGCCGTGCGGCCTCCCAGATTGCCCGTGTTCTGCGCGGCAAGCACAAGGCCATCTATACACCGAGTGTCGACGCCGGCGACTTCGTGGTTGTCGTCAATGCCGACAAAATCAAACTGACCGGCAACAAGCTCAGTGACAAGATGTATCACCGTCACACCGGCTATCCCGGCGGTCTTCGTTCGCAGAACGCCGCGACGATGCTGGAGAAGAAGCCCGAAGACGTGATCCGCAAGGCGGTCAAAGGGATGTTGCCGAAGAACAAGCTGGGCCGCCAGATGCTCAAGAAGCTCAAGGTCTATGCCGGTCCCGAGCATCCGCACCAAGCTCAGCAGCCTAAAGAGCTGTCTGTTTAAGGAGCAGGAGAGAGATGATGGCTGAACAGCGTTTTTACGCCACCGGGCGCCGCAAGACTTCGGTCGCGCGCGTTTACATCCAGCCCGGTACTGGAAATATCATGGTCAACAAGCGGAACATCGACGAGTACTTCGGTCGCGAGACCTCGAAGATGGTGATCCGCCAGCCGCTCGAACTGACCGAGAATATCGGCAAGTATGATATCTTTGTGAATGTTCAGGGAGGAGGCCCGTCCGGCCAGGCCGGCGCCATCCGCCACGGCATCACCCGTGCCCTGCTCAAGGCCGACGAGGCCCTGCGCGGAACTCTGAAGAAAGCCGGTTTTGTTACCCGCGACAGCCGTATCAAGGAACGTAAGAAGTACGGTCTGCGTGGTGCGCGTCGGAGCTTCCAGTTCTCCAAGCGTTAACCGCCGCTTTACGGATACTTTCGCAAAAAGGGAAACCCTCGGGTTTCCCTTTTTGTTTACTCGAAAGGGGACATCATGGTGCGCGTTGCAGTCATGGGAGCCAGTGGCTATACCGGGGTCGAGCTGTTGCGGCTACTCTGCCGGCATCCCGAAGTCGAGATCACCGCGGTCACCTCGCGGCAGCAGGAGGGCAAAGCGATCTCCGAGAGCTTCCCCTCCCTGTACGGGGTGGTGGACCTGGTCTGCACGGCCGGGGACCCCGCCGAAATCGCTGCCGCGGCGGACCTGGTGTTCACCGCTCTGCCTCATCAGACGGCCATGGAGGTCGTCCCGCACCTGCTCGAGAGAGGGTGCAAGGTGGTCGATCTCTCCGCCGATTACCGCCTCAGGGATGCGTCCGTCTACGAGCAGTGGTACCAGCCGCATTCCAGCCCGGAACTGCTCTCCAGCGCAGTGTACGGTCTCCCCGAGCTGTACCGCGAACAGGTCCGTGGGGCATCCCTGGTCGCCAACCCCGGCTGCTACCCGACCAGCGTCGCCCTGGCGCTGGCACCGCTGCTGCGGGGCGGCCATGTTGACGTCGCCAGCCTGGTGATCGACAGCAAGTCGGGGACCAGCGGGGCCGGGAGAGGGGCTAAGGTCGGCAGCCTCTTCTGTGAGGTCAACGAGGCCTTCAAGGCCTACGGCGTGGCCGCGCATCGGCACACTCCCGAGATCGAGCAGACCCTTTCCCAGCAGAGTGGTCAGCCGGTCCGGGTCACCTTTACGCCGCACCTGCTGCCGATCAACCGGGGGATCCTCTCGACCTGCTACGCCTCCCTCTCGGAGACGCTCGACCTGAAGGCGCTGCATGCTTTGTATCGGGAGTGCTACGCTGCTGAGCCATTCGTGCGGGTCCTCCCGACCGGGAGGTTTCCTGACGTGGCGCACGTGCGGGGGAGCAATTTCTGTGATATCGGATTGACCCTCGATGAACGCACCGGCCGGGTGATCGTGGTTGCCGCCATCGACAACCTTGTCAAGGGGGCCTCCGGCCAGGCGCTGCAGAACATGAACCTGATGTGCGGCTGGCCGGAAGAGACCGGGCTGCAGCAGTTGGCCCTCTGCCCCTAGCTAAGGGAGGTCGTGATGGACTGTCGCTCGCGCAAGGCCCCCGAGCATTGTACCTGTACCTATACCGGGTGCGAAAAACGCGGTCACTGCTGTGACTGCGTGACCTACCACCGTTCCCGTGATGAGCTCCCGGGGTGCTTCTTCACCCCGGGTGGAGAGCGGAGCTACGACCGCTCGCTGGCCCATTTTCTGCGCGATCGGAGCCGGTGACGCGGTGACTCCCAGCGGCTTCATTCCAACCTGCCGTGCGGAGATGGAAGCGCGGGGGTGGGACGAGCTCGACGTGCTGTTTGTCAGCGGTGACGCTTACGTCGACCACCCCGCCTTCGGAATCCCGTTACTGGCACGCCTGCTCGAGGCCGAGGGGTTCCGGGTCGGGATCCTCGCCCAGCCCGACTGGCGCAGCCCCGAGGCGCTGCAGGTCCTGGGACGCCCCCGCTTGTTCGCGGCGGTCTCGTCCGGGGCGATGGATTCGATGGTCAACCATTATACGGCGCTGAAGCGGCTCCGCAGCGACGACGCCTATACCCCCGGTGGGCATGCCGGAGCCCGTCCCAACCGTGCGGTCATCGCCTATACGGCGGCCCTCAAGGGGGCGCATCGCGGGGTACCGGTCGTGATCGGGGGGCTCGAGGCGAGCCTGCGCCGTTTAGCGCATTACGACTACTGGGACAACAAGGTCCGGCGCTCGCTGCTGGTCGACAGCAAGGCCGACCTGCTGGTCTACGGGATGGCCGAGCGCTCCCTGCTCGCGATCACCCGGCGTCTCGCCGCCGGCGAGGAGATCGCCGAGCTGCGGGACATCCGTGGCACGGCCTGGCTGGGCGATGCCCCGGACGGCGCCGTGCGGATCCCCGCCTACGAGGAGGTCGCCACCAGCCCAACGGCCTATCTCGAGGCTTTCCGGACGGCCGAGCGCCAGCACGATCCGCACAGCTGCGAGCCGGTCTGCCAACCCCACGGCGCGCGGACGGTGGTGGTCATGCCCCCTGCCGATCCGTTGTCCGGCGACGAGCTCGACCGGATCTACCGCCTGCCCTTCAAGCGCCTTCCGCACCCCTCCTATCGCGAGAAGATCCCCGCCTACGAACAGATCCGTTTCTCCCTGACCAGCCATCGCGGCTGCTGCGGGGGATGTTCCTTTTGCGCGATCGCCGCCCACCAGGGGAAGGATATCCAGAGCCGCAGCGAGAGATCCCTGCTCGACGAGGCGCGCACGCTGCTGGATCATCCTGAGTTCGCCGGAGCGCTTTCGGACGTCGGCGGTCCGACCGCCAATATGTATGGCGTCCAGTGCGGTAACCCAGAGGCACGGCGACGCTGCCGGCGCAGCAGCTGCCTGCACCCGAGCCGTTGCCACAACCTCGTGAGCCACGGCAAGCGGGGCGTTCGCCTGCTCGAGCAGCTGCGCAAGCTCCCCGGGATCCATCACGTGCCGGTTGCATCGGGGATCCGTCACGACCTGCTGCTCGATCAGCCCGACTACTTTCAAGCCCTCCTCAGTCATCATGTCGGGGGGTTGCTCAAGGTGGCCCCGGAGACGCTTGGCGCTTCGGCCGCCCAGACCATGGCCAAGCCGGGTCCGGAGGTCTTTGAGGCGTTTCTCGAGCAGTTCCGAAGGCATGCTCGGCAGTTGGGAAAACGCTACGGCATCGTCCCTTACCTGATCGCCGGTCATCCGGGATCGACCCTTGAGGACTGTCTCGACACCGCCATGTTTCTCAAGCGCCACCGTCTTCGGGTCGAACAGGTGCAGATCTTCACCCCGACCCCGATGACCCGTTCGACCTGCATGTGGTACACCGGCGTCGATCCGCACACCGGCAAGCCCGTGCATGTCGCACGGAGCGACGCCGAGCGTCGCCTGCACAAGGCGGTGCTGCTCTTTCACCTCCCGGAGAATCGCAGGGAGGTCGAGGAGGCGTGTCGCAGGACGGGACGTCAGGGGGATCTGATGGTGCTGTATCCCGGAGGCGGCGGGAGGAGGACTCCCGGTAAGGCGAAGAGAAGAAGGTAGCTTTAGGCGGCGACGTCGCTGTCGAAGACGCGCAGGAAGGCGGCGACGACATCCGGATCGAATTGACTACCGGCCATCTTCCGGATCTCCTCGATGGCGTCTTCGCGTAGCCGGGCATTGCGGTAGGGGCGGTCGGAGGTCATCGCGTCGAAGGCGTCGGCGACCGAGAGGATACGCGCCTCGGGTAGGATCTCATCTCCTTTGAGCCCCTTGGGGTACCCTTCGCCGTCGTATCGCTCATGATGCTGGGCGATGATCTCACTGATATTGCAGAGGAAGTGGATCGGTTCGAGGATTCTCTGGCCGATCTCCGGGTGTTTGCGCAGGATGTCGATGTCCTTGCGGGTCAGGACCTCGTTCTTGTGCAGCAGGTCGATGTCGATCCCGATCTTGCCGATATCGTGCAGGATTGAAGCCTGTTCGAGCATGCTCAGGGTCTGGTTCGGTATCCCCATCTCCTCGGCGATCGCCATGGCGTAACGGGTCACGCGCTCGGAGTGGCCACGGGTGTACGAGTCGTTGGCCTCGATGGCCGAGACCAGGGCCTGCACGGTGCTCAGGTAGGTGCGTTGCTGGTCTTCGTAGAGACGGGCGTTGTTGATCGCCACCGACGCCTGGGCCGCAATGGTCGAGACCATCTCGAGGTCTTCCGGGACGAAGCGGGTGCCATCTTCCTTGTTGGCGATCGTCAGGGTGCCGATGACGTCCCCCTTGATCTTCAGCGGCGCGCACATCACCGATTCGCGCTCGAAGCCGAGCATCGAGCGCCGGTTGAACTCGCCCGATTCGTTGATGTCGCGGATCAGCAGCGGCTCCCCTTTTTCGATGACCCAGCGCGACACCCCGCCGGGTTTGAGCTGAATACAGAAATCGACCGGGATGCTTTTGGGGATGCCGGAGCAGGCCGCGACCTTCAGGTAGTGGCTCTCGCCGTCGAGCAGTAGAATGTAGCCGACCCGGGCCTTGAGGCACTCCAGGGATTTCTGCAGCAGCAGTTCGAACAGGCGCCCGATGTCCATGGTTGCGTTCAGGGCCAGACCCATCTTGTAGAGAGTGGAGAGTCGTTCGACGGTCTGGACCAGCGAGGTGTTCTTGCTTTCGAGTTCGCCGGCGAGGTCGGCGATCTTGAAGTTGGCCTCCTCGATCTCTTCGATCCGCTCCTCGAGGGTGATGTTGAGGTGCTCGATCTCCTTGAGACGATCCTCGAGGGTCAGGTTCATGGCCTGCAGCTCTTGCTGGTGTGCGAGCTGTTCCTGCTGCAGGACCAGCTCCTTCTCCTGGCGGACCTTGGTCGAGATGAGGTCATGGAGGCGCTTGGCCATGGCGTTGAACTTGACGGCCATCTGGTGCATCTCGTAGGACGAGGTGATCGACAGGTGGGCCTTCTCGAAGGCTCCCTCTTCGAGGCGCTTCATGCCGTTGATCAGCTGGCGAAGCGGGTTCTCCACGTAGAAAAAGAAGAATGTGCTGATGGCGGCCACGGCCAGGACCAGCAGGGCGGCGAAAGTCAGCAGGCTCGTCTGGTACCCCTTGCTGCGCAGGGCCTCCAGGTAGTCGAGGGAGAAGACCGCATTGATCCGGCCGAGGGTCGACCTGGCGGAGTCGTGGCAGGCGTGACATTCCTGCGCGTTGGAAATTGACTTGATGCTGAAGAAGATCCCTTCGTCGCCGCTGATCGGGTCGTTGTCGGAGAAGGCGAGCAGCTGTCGCAGCAGTAGGGGAGGGAGAACCCGGCCGTCGTCGCCCGCGTCGCTGGAGTGCAGGACCTTGCCGGAATCGTCGAAGATGTAGAGTTTTTCCAGGGAGTTTTGATGCTTGACCTGTCGGAGTAGCGACTGGAGCTTCTCGTGCTTCCCCTCCTTCATCAGCATGACGATGCGGTCGTGGGCGGTTTCGGCCAGGACCCGACTGTGTTCCTGGCCGATATTGCTCAGGATGGAGTTCTGGGTGCTCAAGCTGACCCAGGTCACAACGCCCATGGTGAGCAGTACGGTCACCAGCACGAGGCCGAGGATCTTGATTTTGAGTGTAATCGGTCGTCGTGTCATGAACTCTTAGACTTCGTTGTCTCTCTCTGTTTTCCAGACGGTCGAGCTCGATTGGCCACGATGCTGCAAATGGCTGTCGCGACGGCGAAAAGGCTGTGCCCTTCCGGTCAAGCCGCGGTGATTCTTGACAGGAGGGGGCACGCTCCCTAAGATACGCGCTTTCTGCACTATGGGACAGTAAGATAATGTGCAATTTACCTGCCAAGCTCGGCGCTGGATACGTGCCGGCATCGTGTGGAGTCCGGGTGTGAATCTCGAATTTATTTTATCGGTGATCGGATGCGTCCTTTTCGTCGAAGGGATGCCCTATTTTCTCTCGCCGTCATCCCTTAAGAGAGTGATGATCCAGGTTCTGCAGACCGATGAGAGGGTTCTGCGCCGGCTCGGGTTCACCCTGATGGTATGCGGGCTCCTGACCGTAGCGGCGGCGCGCTACCTCGTGGGGTGAAAAGCGTTGACTCGGCTCGGGGATTATGTTCTTTTGGGCGCCACTTCTTCAGGCGGACCGCGACCATGCGACTGAGCGATTTTGATTTCGAGCTGCCGGACGAGCTGATCGCCCAGCAGCCCGCGCAGCGCCGCGACGCGTCCCGCCTCCTGGTCATGGATCGTCGCGATGGCGGGGTGCAGGACACCCAGTTCCCCGCGCTGGCCGACTATCTGCGCGCTGGAGATCTGCTGGTTCTCAACGACACCCGGGTCATGCCGGCGCGACTCTACGGTCTGAAGCCGACAGGCGGACGCGTCGAGGTGCTCCTGGTTCGCCAGCTGGACGACAGCGACGGTGACGAGTGGCTCGCCATGACCCGCGCCTCCAAACCTCTGCGCGAGGGGACGTGGCTGACGTTCGGTGATGATTTTAGAGCCGCAGTCGTCGATGCCTCGCACGGAGAGCTGCGCCGGCTCCGTTTTGAATGGAAGGGAGCGTTTTTCGACCAGCTGGAACGCTACGGCCGCATGCCTCTCCCCCCCTATATCCGTCGAGACGACGGGCAAGGCGACCGGGACCGCTACCAGACGGTCTTCGCACGGGAAGTCGGTTCCGTGGCGGCACCGACTGCCGGACTCCATTTCACCCCGGATATGCTTGCGGCGCTCACCAGCCGGGGGGTTGAAGTTCAGTTCCTGACGCTGCATGTCGGGCCCGGGACGTTTCAGCCGGTGCGTGTGGAGAATCTTTCGGAACATCGCATGCACCGGGAGTGCTACGAGATTCCCGGGGAGGTGGCCGAGGCGGTCGCCCGGGCCCGCAGGGAAGGCCGGCGGGTGGTGGCGGTCGGCACCACCACCACCCGAGCCCTCGAGTCCGCGTGCGACGCGACCGGGACGCTGCGTGCCGGGATCGGCGAGACCGAGATTTTCATCACCCCCGGGTTCCGCTTTCGCGTTGTCGACGCGCTCGTGACCAACTTTCACCTCCCGCGCTCGACCCTGCTGATGCTGGTATCGGCGTTTGCCGGGCGTGAGCGGGTGCTCGCCGCGTATCGCCACGCCGTCGCACAGCGCTACCGTTTTTTCAGTTACGGTGACTGCATGCTGATCAAGTGAGGACTGCCCTGGATGACGACACCGTTCTCGTTCGAACTGTTGCATACTGACCGGACCAGTCGCGCCCGTTGCGGGCGGATGCGGACCCGGCGGGGGGATATCGAGACCCCCGTGTTCATGCCGGTCGGGACCCAGGCAACCGTCAAGGGGATGCTCCCCGAAGCGCTGCGCCAGGTCGGGGCGCAGGTGGTGCTGGCCAATACCTATCATCTTTACCTGCGCCCGGGTCACACGTTGATCGAACGGCTTGGAGGGCTGCACCGCTTCATGAACTGGTCAGGACCGATCCTGACCGACAGCGGCGGTTTCCAGGTCTTCAGCCTTGGTGAGCTGCGCCGGATCAGTGAGGAGGGGGCGGCCTTCCAGTCCCATCTTGACGGCAGTGCACATCTGCTGACGCCGGAGCTCTCGATGGACATCCAGCATGCGCTCGATGCCGACATCCGCATGGTCTTTGACGAGTGCATTCCGTACCCTTGCGAACGTCGCTACGCGGAAGAATCGACCCGCCTGTCTCTGCGTTGGGCCGAGCGGAGCAAGCAGGCACACCGTTCCGATTCGGGGGCGGCCCTGTTCGGGATCGTTCAGGGGGGGATGTACCCCGAGCTGCGCGCCGAGAGTGCCGCAGGGCTTCTCGAGATCGGTTTCGACGGCTACGCCCTCGGCGGCCTGTCGGTCGGCGAGGACGCCGAGACCATGTACCAGGTGATGGATCATTCCCTGCCGCTCCTCCCGGAGGATCGACCCCGCTACGTGATGGGGGTCGGAACGCCTGAAAACCTCGTCGAGGGGATCGCCCGCGGGGTCGATATGTTCGACTGCGTGATGCCGACACGCAATGCCCGTAACGGCGTGATGTTCACCAGCAGCGGAAAAATCAGCATCAAGCAGGCCCGCTACCGGGACGACGACGGGCCGGTCGATCCGCGCTGTGACTGTTACGTCTGCCGCCATTACAGCCGCGCCTACCTGCGCCATCTCTACCAAAGTGGAGAAATTCTATCTTCGGTATTGAATACGCACCACAATCTCCATTATTATTTACAGCTTGTGAGCGAAGCACGTCTGGCAATCGCGGAGGATCGCTTCGAGGCGTTCCGCCGGGAATTCTATCGCCTGCGTGAAGCTGACGCTTGAAACGTCGATGATGATTCCAATCGATACCAATTCCAAGGAGGAATGAACAATGGTTACTGAAGCTTTTGCCATGGCTGGCCAGCAGGGCGCCCAGCAGGGTGGGAACCCCTACAGCGGACTCATCATGCTGGTCCTGATGTTCGCCGTTTTCTATTTTCTGCTCATCCGTCCCCAGCAGAAGCGCGCCAAGCAGCACAAGGCGCTGATCGATGCGATCAAGGTCGGTGACGCGGTGGTCACGGCCGGCGGGATTCACGGCAAGGTCGCCGCCGTCACGGACACGGTGATCACCCTCGAGGTCGCTACCGGCGTCAAGATCCGCGTCAACCGCCCCTCGGTCGTTGCCACGACCGACGAGCAGTAATCTGACGGCCGTTTCGTACGGCTCTTCTCGATTCTTCTGAAAGGGGTAGTTCAGCCCATGTCCATAAGCTTGAAGCTACGGGGCATCATTGTCCTGTTGTGTCTGGTCTTTTCGTTCGTGGCTCTCGCGCCGACGTTTTTCGCGGTTTACGCGCCAACGTACTACGATGAGAGTTTCCCCCAGCTCTGGAAGAACTCCTTTGACCCGATCCATCTCGGCCTTGACCTTCAGGGGGGGATGCACCTGGTCCTTGGCGTTGAGGCCGAAAAGGCTGTGGAGAGCTCCGTCGATTCGCTGAGCGACGAGCTCGAGGCGCAGCTGGCGGAGAAGGACATCGTCTATCGGCGCCTCGAGCGCCAGGGGGGCGACGGCCTGATGATAACCGTTTACGACCAGCAGGCCGGTGCCCAGGTCGACGCGCTGATCGAGGAACGTTACGGCAACCTCGAGCCGCGTGGCAGTCAGCAGGTCGGCGGGTTCATCGAGAAGTCCTACGGGCTCTCGACGGCCGAGTCCGAGGAGATCCGCGAGTCGGCGATCCGCCAAGCGGTCGAGACCCTGCGTAACCGCATCGACCAGTTCGGGGTCAGCGAGCCGGTGCTGCAGCGCCAGACCGGCAACCGCATCCTGATCCAGCTCCCGGGTCTCAAGGACCCTGAACGCGCCATCGCCCTGATTGGGACCACGGCGCGTCTCGAGTTCCGCATGGTGCGCGACGACGTCGACCCGCAGGCGGCCCTGCGCGGCGAGCTCCCTCCGGGGACCGAGGTGCTCTACGAGAAGCGCGTCGATCGTCGCACCAAGGCTGAAACCGAGATCCCCCTCGTGGTCGAGTCGCGCACCTCCCTGACCGGTGAACAGCTGGCCGACGCGCGGGTACGCATCAACACCTCGCGCTTCAACGAACCGTACGTTTTCATCAAGTTCGATGCGGTCGGCGCCACGCGTTTCGAGCAGCTGACTGCCGCCAACGTCAACAAGCGCATGGCGATCGTTCTTGATGACACGGTCTATTCGGCCCCGGTGATCAACGAGCGAATCGCGGGCGGCGACGCCATGATCAGCGGCTCCTTCACCGAACAGGAAGCCGCCGACCTGGCGATCGTGCTGCGCGCCGGGGCACTCCCGGCGCCGATCAAGTTCCTCGAGGAGCGGACCGTCGGCGCGTCGCTCGGACAGGATTCAATCGACAAAGGGATCTTCTCCGCCCTGGTCGGCGGTCTGGTGCTGCTTGCCGCGATGGCCCTTTATTACCGCTGGTCGGGGTGGGTGGCTAATCTGGCCCTGGCCCTCAACCTGGTCTTCATCATGGCCCTGCTGAGCCTCTTCAAGGCGACCCTGACGCTCCCCGGCATCGCCGGTATCGTCCTGACCACCGGCATGGCGGTCGATGCCAACGTGCTGATCTTCGAGCGCATCCGCGAGGAACTGCGCCACGGCAAGAACCCGCGGGCCGCGGTCGAGTCCGGCTTCGGCAAGGCGTTTCTGACCATCATCGACGCCAACATCACG
>QKBP01000120.1 GCA_003246035.1 Desulfuromonadaceae bacterium
GGGCAGATCTCGGAGAACGGCACCATGATGGTCGATACGGGCAAGTTCACCGGCCGTTCACCGAAGGACAAGTACTTTGTCCACCAGAAACCCTCCTTCGAGAACATCGCCTGGGGAAAGATCAACCAGCCGATGGCTCCCGAAATCTTCGATGAGCTTTATGTTGAGGTCATCGACTACCTCTCCGGCAAAAACCTCTACGTACTGGACGGTTTCTGCGGTGCCAACGAGAAGACCCGCAAGCGCGTACGCTTCATCACCGAGTTCGCCTGGCAGGTTCACTTCGTCAAGAACATGTTCATCCGCCCGAGCGCCGAAGACCTGAAGAACTTCACGCCCGACTTCACGGTCTACAACGCCAGCAACCTGACCAACGCCAACTGGGAGCGGCACGGCCTCAACTCAGAGGTCTTCGTCTCCTTCAACATCGAGAAGAACGTGGCGATCATCGGCGGGACCTGGTATGGCGGTGAGATGAAGAAGGGCATCTTCACCATGATGAACTACTGGCTGCCGCTGGAGGGGATCCTCTCCATGCACTGCAGCGCCAACGTCGGCAAGGGCGGAGACGTCTGCCTGTTCTTCGGCCTCTCCGGAACCGGCAAGACCACCCTTTCGACCGACGCCGCCCGCAAGCTCATCGGTGACGACGAGCACGGCTGGGACAACGACGGCATCTTCAACTTCGAGGGAGGGTGCTACGCCAAGTGCATCAATCTCTCGGCCGAGAATGAGCCGGAGATCTTCGGCGCAATCAAGCGCGACGCCCTGCTCGAGAACGTGGTGGCCAACGACGACGGTGTCATCGACTTCGACAGCGACGCCAAGACCGAGAACACCCGCGTCTCCTACCCGATCGAGCACATCGAGAACCACGAGCCGAGCCTCAAGGCCGGCCACCCGAAGAACATCATCTTCCTCACCTGCGACGCCTTCGGTGTGCTCCCGCCGGTCAGCAAGCTGACCAAGGAGCAGGCCATGTACTACTTCCTCTCCGGCTACACCGCCAAGGTTGCCGGAACCGAGCGCGGGGTCACCGAGCCGCAGGCGACCTTCTCGTCCTGCTTCGGCGAGGCGTTTCTGCCGCTCCACCCGACCGCCTACGCCAAGCTGCTCGGGGAGAAGATGGAGAAGCACAGCGTCAACGCCTACCTGGTCAATACCGGCTGGGCCGGCGGTGGTTACGGCGTCGGCAAGCGCATGAGTATCAAGGCGACCCGCGCCTGTGTCAACGCGATCCTCGACGGCAGTATCGAGAAGGTTGACTTCGACCAGACCCGCTGGTTCCGGCTCAACATCCCCAAGGAGCTGCCTGGCGTCGACAGTACGATTCTCAACCCCCGCAACGCCTGGGCCGACAAGGAGGCCTTCGACCAGACCGCCAACAAGCTGGCCGGGATGTTTATCGAGAACTTCAAGAAGTACATCAAGGAAGGGGACGATTTTGACTTCACCCAGGCCGGTCCCCAGGTTTAAGCTGATTTCAAAACGTTGATCAAAGGGCGGCTCCGCAAGGAGCCGCCCTTTTTTTTGGGCGTAAACTGCTCTAGGATGGAAGGTGCGTGAGCCGATTTTCCGGGAGGAGATCCAGATGTGTCTGGTTGTGGTTGCCGTCGATGAACATTCCCGCTATCCGCTGATCGTGATCGCCAATCGGGACGAGTTCTATGCACGCCCTACGGTCCCTTTGCACGCTTGGGACGAGCAGCCCAGTCTGCTGGCGGGGAAGGATGTCCTGCATGGCGGGACCTGGGCCGGCTGGCACCGGGAGGGGCGCTTCGCGGCCCTGACCAACATCCGCCGCCCACAGGCGATGGCTTCCGGAAAGCGTTCCCGCGGCGAATTACCCCTGGAATACCTGCAGCAGCGCTGTGACCTGGATGACTTTGTGCAGAAGCTGAGGAACTGCCGTGGCGATTACGCTCCCTTCAACCTGCTGGTCGGTGGTGTGGAGGGGCTCAGCTATCTCTCCAGCGATACCCTAGAACCAGTAGCGCTACGCCGGGGTGTCTATGCCCTGAGCAATGCCTCCCTCGACTCCCCCTGGCCCAAGGTGATCCATGCCCGCGAGAAGCTAACCCGAGCACTCGCCTCGTCCGGTCCTCTCGAACCCGAGAGTCTGTTTGCCTGTGTCGGACGGGCCCAGTCCTTCCCCGATGACGAGCTCCCCGATACGGGAGTCGGCCTTGCATGGGAGCGGATTCTCTCTGCGCCTTTTATCGTCTCACCGGATTACGGGACCCGTTCGACCCTGCTGCTGCTTGCCGACCGGGAGGGGGGAGCGACCCTGACAGAGCGCTCATTTCATGCAACCCTAGGGCCGGCCATCTACCACCAGCGCACCTACCGCGTTCCGTTGCCTGCCTAGCCCATCTTGCGCTCATTGCCTGAGTTGGTATCCTAGGACTCGTTCCGGAAGCCTCGCGGAAACTCGAATGACTTGGCCCCGAAGAGACAGGATGACCATGAGCAATGGCCCGACAAAGTGGAGTGAGGCAGTTGCCCGGCTGGCGAGTCAGGCCAAACCTCCACTGCTGATGTTCGATTACGACGGGACCCTGGCCCCCTTTGTGGTCGACCGGAATCAGGCTCGACCATATCCCTGGGTCGCCAATATTCTGACCCGCCTGCGGCGCGAGACACTTGCCCGTGTCGTGATTGTCAGCGGGCGGCCGGTTGCCGACGTCGTCCGCTTGCTCCCGGTCTCCCCTCCCCCTGAAATCTGGGGCTGTCATGGCTGGGAGAGGCGCACCGAGGAAGGCACCAAGGTCACTGGCGGGCTCTCCCCATCTCAGCAGCAGGGACTGGATTCCGGGCGACAATGGCTTGAGCGCTCAGGGTTTGCGGAGCGCATGGAGCTAAAACCGGCTTCCCTGGCCGTGCACTGGCGCGGGGCTGCGACCACCGAGCAGCGTGAACTCGAACGTCACGTTCGCCAGGCCTGGGAGCCCCTGTACCGACGGGCTGGACTGGAGCTGCATGTGTTCGATGGTGGCCTGGAGCTGCGACTGCCGGATACCAGCAAGGCAGATGCAGTCACCACTCTGCGCGACGAAGTTGCGTGCGGAACGCCGCTGGGATATTTCGGTGACGACCTGACGGATGAAGATGCCTTTCGGGTCCTGGGCGATGGCGACCTGGGAATTTTGGTCCGGGATCAATATCGCGCCACGGCGGCCTCTTTGTGGCTCAGGCCCCCCGAAGAGCTGCATCGATTTCTCGAGGCACTGCTGACCGCAATCCAGGTCAGCCATTCCCGGGACGAACCCATCGGAGGAGAGGAATGATCGTTGTATCCAATCGTCTGCCGATCGTGATCACGGAGACACCGCAGGGTTCCCAGGTCAGTGCGGCATCGGGAGGGCTGGTGACGGCTCTGGCCCCGGTGCTGAAGCGGCACCGGGGTACCTGGGTTGGTTGGCCCGGGTGCCCGCTCGACGCGCAGCTACAGAATCAGCTCGACGTTTACGCCGGGGAACACGGGTACCGGCTGGTCCCGGTCGATCTGAGCCACGAGCAGGTCGAGTCGTTTTATTACGGGTTTTCCAATGAAACACTCTGGCCGTTGTTTCACGACCTGCTGGGGCATTGCCATTTTTCGCTGGCGAACTGGCAGAGCTACCGGGAGGTCAACGAACGGTTCGCCGACCAGCTCCGGGAGAGCGCCGGAGAGGACCAGGTCATCTGGATTCACGACTACCAGCTGTTGCTGGTCGCTTCCGAACTTCGTCGGAAGCAATTCGGGAAAAACCTCAAGTTCTTCCTGCATATCCCATTCCCCTCCCCAGATCTGTTCAGGCGGCTCCCCTGGAGGCGCCAGATCATTACGGCCATGCTCGACTACGATCTGCTCGGATTCCAGACCTTGAGAGATCGGAGAAACTTTGTCGCCTGCGTTCGCGAACTGTATGCGGAGGTCGATGTCGAGACCCGGCGTCGACACACCCTGCTGCACTGGCAGGGGAGGACGGTGCGGGTCGGACACTATCCCATCAGCATCGATTTCCGGGAATTTGATCAGCAGGCACGCAGTCCCGAGGTGGCGGAGGCCGCCTGGTATCTGCACGAAAACCTGGAGAACCGCCAGCTGGTGCTCGGGATCGATCGGCTCGACTACACCAAGGGGATTCCGGAGCGCTTTCTGGCCTTCGAGCGCTTTCTGGAAAAGTTTCCCGAACTTCATGGTCACGTCTCGCTACTCCAGGTGGTGGTGCCGAGCCGCACCCTGGTGCCGGAATACCAGCAGCTGAAAAACCAGCTCGATCAGCTGGCCGGGAGCATCAATGCCCGCTATGGACAGCCCAGCTGGGTGCCGATTCACTACGTTTTCCGCAGCCTTGACCGGGTGCAATTGCTGGGGCATTACCGGGCCTGCGAAATTGCCCTGATTACGCCGTTGCGGGATGGCATGAATCTGGTCGCCAAGGAGTATTGCGCCAGTTCGATCGACAACAATGGCGTGCTGATCCTGAGCGAGTTCGCCGGCGCGGCCGACCAGATGAAGAAACACGCACTCCTGGTCAATCCCTACGATATCGAAGGGATGGCGGATACCCTGAAAAAGGCCGTGACCATGCCTCTCGAGGAGAGGTCTCAGCGGATGAAGATGCTGCGCAACGAGGTCCGCCGTAACGATGTATTCCATTGGGTGGATTGGATCCTGGGCAGCACGTGAAAAGCCCCCCGGAACGTTGGTTTCATTCTGGACATCGACGTGGAAGTTCAGTACCTTAAGGAGGTTAGACAGCGTAAGCAGACGCTCTCCACGAAAGGTCAGGCCCTTGGCACAGCCCCTCGAACCGCGTGACATGAACCTCCCTTCCGAACTTCCCCTCCTCCCGGTCCGGGACATGGTGGTTTTCCCCTACATGATCATCCCCCTGTTCGTCGGTCGGGACCGGTCGATCGCGGCCGTCGAAGCGGCTCTTGGCGCCGATCGCATGATCCTGCTTTCGACCCAGAGAGACATGGCGCTTGAGGATCCGGGCCTGGATGATATCTACCCGGTCGGCACCGTGGCCATGATCATGCGCATGCTCAAGCTGCCGGACGGGCGGCTGAAGGTCTTGGTCCAGGGGATGAACAAGGCGCGCATCGTAGCTCAGGTCGAACAGCGCGACTATTTCCGGGTCCAGGTCGAACAGCTGTTCGAGAACGATCCGCCGGAAATGTCCCTCGAAGTCGAGGCGTTGATGCGTACGGTTCGTGACCAGATAGCCCAGCTCTACAGCCTCGGGCGGAGCCTCCCCCCCGAAGTGATGATGGCGGTCGAAAACATGGAGGCGCCGGGAGCGCTCGCTGACCTTGTGGCCAGCCACCTTGGTCTCAAGGGTGGTGGAAGCCAGGCACTTCTGGAAATCCTCGATCCTTTGGAGCGGCTGCGTCAGGTCAAGGACCTGCTCGCCAAGGAGCTCGAGCTCCAGGCGGTTCAGAACCGGATTCAGAACCAGGCCAAGGAGGAGATGGGGAAATCCCAGCGGGAATACTACCTGCGCGAGCAGTTGAGAGCGATTCAGAGTGAGCTGGGGGACAGCGACAGCAAGGCCGAAGATATCGCGGAACTGCGACGACGGATCGAGAAGGCCGGCCTCCCGAGGGAGGCCCGGGAAGAGTTCGACAAGCAGCTGCGGCGTCTCGAGTCGATGCATTCTGAG
>QKBP01000118.1 GCA_003246035.1 Desulfuromonadaceae bacterium
GTTCTCCCCCTGATTGCAGGAGAATCGCCGATGCGCTGCTGGCAGTTCAGCGACACGTTTCTGGACGCCCTGATCACCCGCCTCGCCCGCACCCACCGGGTCGTGGCCCCCTGCCGCGATGACGACGACGTCGTCCGCCTGCACGAGGTGGCCGCAGCCAGCGCGATCGCCTGCGGGATGTCCCCGCTGCTGCCGCTCAAGAAATACCTCTTCCCGTCGCCCGAGATCCTCTGGCGCCATCGCGACGGCCAGTTCCGAGAGCCACCCCGCGAGCCCCCCCTTGCCGCCCTGGCCCTCCCGCCGTGCGACCTGCAGGCGGTCGACCTGCTCGACCGGGCGCTGGGCGAGGACCCCGGCTACACGCAGAGACGGCGCGGCCTGATCCGCATCGCCGCCCGCTGTACGCCAAACCAGGAATGCCGCTGCCTCGCCCCCGACAATCCACCCCCCTGCGACCTGTTCCTCGCCGACGACCGGGCCTGGAGCTTCACGAGCGCCGGCGACGAGCTCGCCGCCGGGCTCGCCGAACATCTCACCCCGCTGGAGGCGCCCCCCGGCCCCGACCTGTGGCCGGCGCGCAGCGTCCTCCCGAGCGACCTCGCCGACCGCTTCGCCGCCCTCGTCAGCGACCCGCTGTGGGACGAGCCGACCCGCACCTGTCTCGCCTGCGGAGCCTGCAGCGCGGTCTGCCCGACCTGCTTCTGCTTCGACGTGCAGGACCACGCGCTCCCGGGCGGCGAGCCCTGGCGCGAGAGGGGCTGGGACAACTGCCTGTTCGACAGTTTCGCCGTGGTCGCCGGGGGGCACGATTTCCGCCCGGGGTACCGTTCCCGCCTGCAGTTTCGCATGCACCACAAGCTGCTCGGCTTTGGCGAGCTGGAGGGGGTGCCGAGCTGCGTCGGCTGCAGCCGCTGCCGGGAGCATTGCCCCGTGGCGATCGGCCCCCAGGAGCTGCTCGCAAAGCTGTGCACGCCGGAGGGGAGCCCATGACCCTTTCACTGACACCGCGGCCGGCGACCCTGCTTCAAAGTGCCGAGCTGGTTCCGGGCCATCGCCTGATGGTTTTCGAGGATCGGGAGGGTGAAGCGCCGCTCCCCGGGCAGTTTTTCACCCTGTGCCTGCCGGGTGTCGGGGAGTTCCCCGTTTCAACCGCCGGCTACGGCCAGCGGCATCGCCTGGAGACCTGCATCCGCAAGGCCGGCAGGGTGACGGCGGCACTGTTCGCCCAACCCGAAGGGGCCGTACTCGGGGTGCGCGGACCGTACGGCAACGGCTTTCCGCTGCAGGCGTTTGCCGGACGCGATGCGCTGTTGATCGCCGGCGGACTCGGCATCGCCCCCCTGCGCGGGCTGCTGGCCGCCCTGCTGGACGGGGCAACCCGGACGCGCTCGATCACCCTGCTGTACGGCGCCCGCGATCCCGAGACCCTGCTGTTTGCCGAGGAACTGCGCAGCCTGTCCGGGCAGGGGCGGATCCGGCTGCGCTTCTCGGTCGACTTCGCCCGCGCGGTGCCCTGGGGGGAACAGCCGGGGCTGTGCCGTATCGGGCTGGTCACCCGCCTGCTCGAGGATCTCCCGGGGCTCGGGGATGAGACCGTCGCGGCCGTCTGCGGTCCGCCGGTGCTGTACGCCTGCGTGCTCGAGGAGCTGGCGGCGGCCGGCATCCCCGCGGAGCAGATCTACGCCACCCTGGAGCGGCGCATGCGCTGCGGGGTCGGGAGCTGCTGTCATTGCGTCACCGCCGGCGTGTACGTCTGCCGCCAGGGGCCGGTGTTCAGCCTGGACCGGCTGCGTGCGCTGCCCGGAGCCGTGGAGGGGATCCCATGATGCCCCTGCGCCTTGCCTGGCTGCGCATGACCGGCTGTTCTGGGTGCCAGCTCAGCCTGCTGAACGCCGAGCCCCTGCTGGCCGAGGCGGCGCCGCATCTGGAGCTGGTGGCGTTCCCGATGGTTTCATCCCGCTTCGAGGCGGCGGGACGACTGGACGCGGCCCTGGTCGAAGGGGGGATTTCGACGCCCGAAGAACTGCAGACACTGCTTGCGTTGCGGCGCCGCGTCCCCCTGCTGGTGGCCGTCGGGGCCTGCGCCCTCACGGGCGGCGTGCCGGGGCTCGCCGGGGACCGGCGCGCCGAACGCTTCGCCCGTGTCTACGGCGAGGACAAGAGCTGCACGAGCTTCCCGCCCCAGCCGCTGAGCAGCTTTGTCACGATCGACCTCGAGGTCCCCGGCTGTCCGCCCGAGCCGGTCGAACTGCTCGAGTCGCTCCGCGCGCTGGCGCAGCGGGCCCTGCCGGCGCTTCCCGCCTACCCGGTCTGCTTCGAGTGCCGGCGGGCCGAGCACCCCTGTCTGCTGTTTGAAACCTCCCCGCGCAGCGCGTGTCTCGGTCCGCTGACGCGGGCCGGCTGCGGAGCGCGCTGCCCGGCCCTGGGGGTCGGCTGCGAAGGGTGCCGCGGGCGTGTGGCGGCCCCCCGCGCGGACGCACTGCGGGAGGTGTTGCACGAGATCGGTGTCCCGGCGCCGCAGGTTGCTGCGCTGGAGCGGCGTTTCGGGAAGGGGGGAGCATGAGGCCGCTGTCGATCCGGCCCTTGACACGCGTAGAGGGGGCCGGCGAGGTGCTGCTGCAGCTCGAAGGCGAGCGCCTGTGCGGCGTGCAGCTGCGCATCGACGAGTCGCCGCGGCTGTTCGAGTCGCTGCTGTGCGGTCGCCACGTGGAGGAGATCCCGGCCCTGGTTTCCAGAATCTGCGCCATCTGCTCCGTGCCACACGCCCTGGTTGCCATCCTGGCCCTCGAGAAGGCCGTCGGCGTGACCCCGCCGGCAACGGCGACGCTGGTTCGTGAGCTGGCGCTGCTCGGCAACCTGGTGCAGAGCCATGCGCTGCACCTGTTCGCCCTGGTGTTGCCGGACCAGCGGGGCTGCGCCTCCCTGCTGGACCTGCTGCGTGACGGCGACGCGACCGCGGCGGAGGGGGTTGCCCTCAAGCAGTTCGGCAACCGGGTTCAGGAGCTGGCCGGGGGGCGTCTCATTCACCCGATCACGCTGCAGCTCGGCGGCGTCCTGGCCTCCCCCGGGGAGACCCCCCTCCAGGAGATCAGCAGCGAGGCGCGACGCTGGCAGGAACGCCTTCCTCGCTGGGGCGCACACTTTGTTTCGACCGGGCATGCCGGTTGCGGGGAGGCCCTGGGCGTGCCGCTGGCGGTGGCGGGGGGGGGAGCGCTGGCCCTGTGGGGGGACGTCCTGCGCGGCGGAGAGGCCGTGCTGCCGGTGACGGACTACCGCCGCTGGCTGCATGAACAGAGCGTCGAGACCTCGCAGGCCAAGCAGGTGTGCGCCCCCCAGGGGTTCTGGCGCGTCGGAGCCCTGGCGCGTCGCCAGCTGTCGCCCGACCCGGCGCCCCCTCCGGGGCGGGGAATCTATGCCAACAACACCGCACAGCTTCAGGAGCTTGAGCTCGCGCTGGCCAGGATCGTGGAGGTCGCCGAGGCGCTCCGTCGGCAGGCGTCCGGCGCCCTGCTGCGGGCGACCCCGCAGGTGGAAGGCGGAAGCGGGGCTGTTGCACTCGAGGCCCCCCGTGGTACCCTAATTCATCACTACGGGGTGGACGACACCGGCCGTGTCGTCACGGCGGACATCATCACCCCGACCACCATCAACCAGGTTGCCATCGAGGCGCAATTGTTCGCAGACCTCTGCGGAGGGAGTCCTCCCGAGCAACTTTGTCAGCACGCCGAAGAAATCGTGCGGGCCTTCGACCCGTGCATCTCCTGCGCCGTGCACCTGATCCGAACCTGACCATGCCCCTGACCCTGTCGAAACTGCTGCGCCCCTTCGAGGACTTCTTCAAGAGCCAGGTCTCCGGCGGCCTGGTGCTGATTGCCACGACCGGGGTGGCGCTGCTCCTCGCCAACAGCCCCTTCGCCGCACACTACCACCACCTCTGGGAATACGAGCTGACCCTCGGCTTCGAGGGGTTCGGGATCGCGCAGCCGCTCCACCACTGGATCAATGACGGCCTGATGGCGATCTTCTTCTTCGTCGTCGGACTCGAGCTGAAACGCGAGCTGCTCACCGGCGAACTGCACAACCCCAAGAAGGCGATGCTGCCGATCGCCGCCGCCCTGGGGGGGATGATCGTCCCGGCGCTGATCTTCGTGCTGTTCAACCCCGAGCCCCCCACCGCCCACGGCTGGGGGGTCCCGATGGCCACCGACATCGCCTTTGCCCTCGGCGTCATCGCCCTGCTCGGCAAGCGGATCTCGCGCCCCCTGGCGATCTTCCTCACCGCCCTGGCGATCGTCGACGACCTCGGCGCGGTGCTGGTCATCGCCCTCTTCTATACCGGTGAGCTCAACTTCGTGGCCCTCGGCGTCGCCCTGTTGCTGCTGGCGATGCTGTTCGTCGGCAACCGCCTGGTCTTCCAGCACCCCAACTTCTACGCCCTGTTCGGCTTCGCCCTGTGGGTCGCTCTGCTCAAGTCGGGTGTCCACGCCTCGATCGCCGGGGTGCTGATCGGCGCCACCATCCCGATCCGCCCCCGTCACAGCCACGACGAATTCGTCTCCCGCTCCGAAACCCTGCTCAGCCGCTACCGCGCGATCGAGGCGGTCGAGGGGCCGCTGCACAACGACGAGCGCCTCGGCACCCTGCTCGCCCTCGAGCATGTCTGCCACGACTCGATGTCGCCGCTGCAGCGCATGGAGCACGAGATGCAGGGCTGGGTGATCTTCCTCGTCATGCCGATCTTCTTGGCCAGTCCTTCGCCAGTCCCGTGACCCAGGGGGTGGCCCTCGGCCTGCTGCTCGGCAAGCCCCTCGGCATCCTGCTGTTCTCCTGGGGTGCGGTGCGGATCGGCCTGTGCGACCTCCCCCAAGGCAGCCGCTGGAGTGACATCTTCGGCATGGGGCTGCTGGCGGGGATCGGGTTCACCATGTCGATGTTCATCACCAACCTCGCCTTCGGGGACGCGCTGTTCGCCACCCACGCCAAGGTCGGCATCTTCCTCGCCTCCCTCCTCGCCGGACTGCTCGGCTACCTGTTCCTCATGCTGCGCCCGCAGCGCCCGCCGGCCTGACCCCCCACATGTGCCACAATTGACTCATGCGTGGGTAAAATTGACTACCTGGTGGCACATTCTGACGAGCCGACACCGGCCTTGGCTGTCAAAATTTGAACAGTAGAAAATTCTAACTATTTCTATATACCTGAAATTACATGATTATGGCGTATACACGCGCCGGACGACACTTTTCCCCACATTCTGGCATCCCCCTTGCTAAATAGGTGGTCACACAACCCAACGAGTCCGGCCCCGCCGGATCGAGCAAGGAGAACAGACATGGGCAAATCGGTTGAGAACCCCAAGAAGCACATCATTTCCTGCCGCATCAGCGACGAAGAGATGACCATCCTGCAGGACATCGCCACGGAGAAGGGGCAGAACATCTCTGACCTGATCCGCCAGACCATCTTCAACATCCAGCAAGCGGCGCTCCGCGCAGCCTGATTCAAGGCTGCGCGCGCGGGCGTAATGACGCACCGCGCATACCCCGTTCGGACCTGCGGGGGAGGCCCGCCTCCCCCCGCCGCTTACCCCCTTTTCCCTTGACTTATCCTTCCTTTTTGCTAAGTTACAGGCCGCACTTTTGCCGGCTTTCGGCGCCCCGGGAGGACCGTCATGGACTACAAGGACACCCTTAACCTGCCCGTCACCGAGTTCCCCATGCGCGGCAACCTGCCGCAGCGTGAACCGGAGATGCTCAAGCGCTGGCAGGAGCTCGACCTGAACCGCACCCTCGAGGCCGCGGACCAGGACCGCCCCACCTTCACCCTGCACGACGGCCCCCCCTACGCCAACGGCCACATCCACATCGGCCACGCGCTGAACAAGATCCTCAAGGACATCGTCATCAAGAGCAAGCGCATGCAGGGCTTCTACACCCCCTACGTGCCCGGCTGGGACTGCCACGGCCTGCCGATCGAGCTCAAGGTCGACCAGGAGCTCGGCAAGAACAAGCGCGAGATGAGCAAGGCGCAGATCCGCAAGGAGTGCCGCACCTACGCGCAGAAGTGGATCGGCATCCAGAGCGAGGAGTTCCAGCGCCTCGGCATCTTCGGCGACTGGGAGAACCCCTACCTGACCATGACCACCGGCTACGAGGCCGCCACCGCCCGCGAGCTGGCGCGCTTCGCCGAGCGCGGCGGGCTCTACAAGGGGAAGAAGCCGGTCCACTGGTGCCCGAGCTGCGTCACCGCCCTGGCCGAGGCCGAGGTCGAGTACGACGACCACAGCTCCCCCTCGATCTACGTCAAGTTCCCGTTCGTCGACGAGCTCCCGGCGGAGCTCTCCGAACTCGCCGGCACCCCGCTCTCCTTCGTGATCTGGACCACCACCCCGTGGACCATCCCGGCCAACCTCGGCGTCTGCCTGCATCCCGAGCTCCCCTACGTGGCGGTCGAGGTCGGCGGCGAGCTGCTGGTGATGGCCGAGGGGCTGCACGAAAAGGTCATGAAGGACCTCGGCATCGAGGAGTACGCGGTGCGCGCCACCTTCCAGGCCCCGCAGTTCGACGAGAAGCGCTGCAAGCACCCCCTGTACGCGCGCGACTCGCTGCTGGTGCTCGGCGACTACGTGACCCTCGAGGCCGGGACCGGCTGCGTGCACACCGCCCCCGGCCACGGCCAGGACGACTACCTCACCGGCCTCAAGTACGGCCTCGAGATCTACAACCCGGTCGACGATTACGGCCGCTACCGCGACGACGTCGAGTTCTTCGCCGGCCTGCACGTGCAGAAGGAGGCCAACGCCGCGGTCTCGGCCAAGCTCGCCGAGGTCGGCGCGCTGCTCAAGGAAGGGAAGCTCGCCCACAGCTACCCCCACTGCTGGCGCTGCAAGAAGCCGATCATCTTCCGCGCCACCGAGCAGTGGTTCATCTCGATGGAGGCCAACGGCCTGCGCGACAAGTCGCTGCAGCACATCAACGACGTGCAGTGGGTTCCCCACTGGGGGCGTGAGCGGATCTACAACATGATCGAGAACCGCCCCGACTGGTGCATCAGCCGCCAGCGCACCTGGGGGGTGCCGATCACCGTGTTCTACTGCAAGAAGTGCGGTGAATCCCTCGCCGACGGCCAGGTCATGCACCACGTCGCCGACCTCTTCGAGGAGGGGGGCAGCGACATCTGGTTCGAGAAGAGCGCCAAGGAGCTCCTCCCGGCCGGCACGACCTGCCCGTCCTGCGGGCATGACGACTTCGACCAGGAACAGGACATCCTCGACGTCTGGTTCGACTCCGGCGTCTCCCACGCCGCGGTGGTCGAGCAGCGCGACAAGCTCACCTCCCCGGCCGACATGTACCTGGAAGGGAGCGACCAGCACCGCGGCTGGTTCCACTCCAGCCTGCTGGCCTGCGTCGGCACCCGTGACGCCGCCCCCTACAAGGCGGTCTTAACCCACGGCTTCGTGCTCGACGAGAACGGCCGGCCGATGTCGAAATCGCTCGGCAACGTGGTCGCCCCGGAGAAGGTCATCAGCAAGTTCGGCGCCGAGATCCTGCGCCTGTGGGTCGCCACCCAGGACTACCGCAACGACACCCGCGTCGGCGACCACATCCTCCAGCAGGTCTCCGAGGCCTACCGGCGGATCCGCAACACCGCCCGCTACATCCTCGGCAACCTGCACGAGTTCGACCCCAGGAGCGACCTGGTGGCCAACGACCAGCTGCTCGAGATCGACCGCTGGGCGCTCTCGCGCCTCGCCGCCCTGGTCGAGCGGGTCGAGAAGTCGTACAACAGCTACGACTTCCACGTCCTCTACCACGCGGTGCACAACTTCTGCGGCGTCGAGATGAGCGCCTTCTACCTCGACGTGCTCAAGGACCGCCTCTACACCGCGCCGAAGACGAGCGTGGCGCGGCGCAGCGCCCAGACCGCCATGTACCACATCCTCGACAACCTCACCCGCCTGGTCGCCCCGGTCCTGTCGTTCACCGCCGACGAGATCTGGCAGCACCTCCCGGGCGAGCGCGAGGCGAGCGTCCACCTGGCGAGCTTCCCCAAGCTGCACCCCGAGTGGCGCAACACCGAACTCGAGGAGCGCTACCAGAAGCTCCTCGCGATCCGCGCCGACGTCTCCAAGGCGCTGGAGGTGGCCCGTACCGCCAAGACCATCGGCCACTCCCTCGATGCCCGCGTGACCCTCGCCGCGAGCGACGACGCCTGGAAGGGCCTCCTCGATCAGTACCGCGACGAGCTCGCGACCCTGTTCATCGTCTCCCAGGCCGAGGTGGCCGACAATCTCGCCGAGGGGGTGAAGGGCGAGGAGGTCCCGAGCCTCACGGTCGCCGTCACCAGGGCCCTGGGCGAGAAGTGCGAGCGCTGCTGGAACTACGTCGAGACCGTCGGCCAGAGCAGCGCGCACCCGACCATCTGCGACCGCTGCGAGGACGCCCTCTCGGCATGAGCACCGGACGCCTCAACCACTTCCTGCCGCTGTGCTGGCTGGCCCCGCTGGTGCTGCTCCTCGACCAGGCGAGCAAGGTCTATATCGACCGCACCTTCTTCCGCCACGAGACCGTCGTGGCGATCGAGAACTTCTTCCACCTCACCTACGTGCGCAACCAGGGGGCGGCCTTCGGCATCCTCGCCGACAGCAGCATCCGCCTCCCCTTCTTCATCGGCATCTCGCTGCTCGCCGTGGTCGGCATCCTCTGGTACTACAGCCGCCTCCACACCCAGCAGACCCTGCTGCGCTACGCCCTGGTGCTGGTCCTCTCCGGCGCCGTCGGCAACCTCATCGACCGCATCCGCCTCGGCGAGGTGATCGACTTCATCGACGTCCACTGGTACGAGCACCACTGGCCGGCCTTCAACATCGCCGACTCGGCGATCACCGTCGGCGTCGGCCTGCTGCTCATCGACCTGTGGCGCGAGGAGATGGCACGCAAGCGCCAGGCCCCCTGAGGCGCCCTGCCCAACAACAAGCAAGCCCCGCCGGACCATCGTCCCGCGGGGCTTTTTTATGCTCGCCGTATCGATTCAAGCTAGAGCGCGTCGAGAGGGCTCTTGACCCCGCGCCCGCCGCGGTTGAGCACGTGGGTGTAGATCATGGTGGTCTTCACGTCCTTGTGGCCGAGCAGCTCCTGCACGGTGCGGATGTCGTAGCCGTCCTCGAGCAGGTGGGTGGCGAAGGAGTGACGGAAGGTGTGACAGGAGGCGTTGCGGTGCACTCCGGCCTTGACGATCGCCCGCTGCACCTCGCGGCGCAGAGTCTGTTCGTAAAAGTGATGGCGTCGGACCACCCCGCTGCGCGGGTCGACCGCACACTGTTCGGCCGGAAAGACGTACTGCCAGCGCCACTCCCGCCCTGCCGCGGGGTACTTGCGTGCCAACGCGTACGGCAACCAGACCTCGCCGTACCCTGCCCTCAAGTCCTCTTCATGAAGCAGTGCGACGCGCTCGACTTGGCGCTGGAGATGGGGCACCAGGGACTGCGGGAGCATGGTGTGCCGGTCCTTGCCCCCCTTGCCGTCGCGCACCAGAATATCCCCCTTGTCGAAGTCGATGTCCTGCACGCGCAACCTCAGGGCGTCGAGCAGCCGCAAACCGGCTCCGTAGAGCAGGCTCGTTACCAGCCATGCGGTCCCCTCCATGCGCCCTAGAACTCGCTGGACCTCTTCGCGCGACAATACCACCGGCAACCTTTTCGGCTTTTTCGCCCGCTCGACACCCTCGATCAGTCCCGGGTCGGTCTTCAAGACTTCGCGATAAAGAAAAATCAACGCATTAAAGGCCTGATTCTGTGTCGAGGCCGCAACGTTGCGCCGTACGGCGAGGTAAGTCAGGAAGCTGGTGATTTCAACAGCCCCCATCTCCATGGGATGGCGCTTGCCGTGAAACAGGATAAAGCGCCTGATCCACTGCACATAGGCCTCTTCTGTGCGCATGCTGTAATGCTTGCGTCGGCACACATCCCGGACCTGGTCGAGCAGTTTCCTCTTCGCCATTGTCGCCCCCCTCCATAGTCACATGATGAACATATTTATTAGCATAACAATCCATTGGTATCATTAGCGAACAGTGTTAAAATCAAGCGCTCGAAGTACGCCTCGTCAAAACAGTGACGCC
>QKBP01000011.1 GCA_003246035.1 Desulfuromonadaceae bacterium
CGCAGCGCATGGCGCCGTGTGGCTCGGGGAGGAAGAGGTTCATGTTCAACAGGGTTCCCACCGGTTTGAGCCACAGCGAATGGATGAACAGGCCGCCATGATTCAGGTCGATGGCCTGGGCATCGTGAGTTCGCCCTTCGCCGAAGCGCAGGCGGACGGAACAGTCGATGGAGACCCGCGGCTCGCCGCGCAGCTCGATGTTGAGCAGCTGGCAGACTGTTTCGAGGAGCTGACGTCTCTCGAGCGGCTTGGTCAACACCGCGTCACAGCCGGCCGCGTGACATCGCTCCAGGGTTGCCGGGTTGGAACTGGTGGCAATCAGCGCCAGGGGGGTGTCGGAGAGGAACGGGTCGCCCTTGACTTCGCGGCAGCATTCGTCGCCGCTCAGGCCCTGCATGTCAAGGTCGAGAATGGCCAGAAGAGGGTCCTCGTGCTCGATCAGCGCAAGGGCCTCCTCGCCGTTGTGGGCGATCAGGAAGTCGAACGTGTCACGGTGGAGGAACGACTGCTCCAGCAGCTGCCTGAGTTCGTCGTCGGCCGGGATCAGGATTTTCTTCTTCACCATCGTCGAACCCTGCTCGGATAATGCTGCGGGTTGTGGAACGGGCGAGACGCGTTGATCATTCTTTTGGCGTTATATCATGGTCAGCCCATACGGGCAATGGTGGAACAAGGGCCTGCCAGGTCAGGCAGGCCCTTAAAGAGATTACGCCACGACTTCGGCCTTGAGGATGCTGATGGTCTCCTTGGGGACGTCCTGGTGGCCGGAGCGCATGCCGGTTGCCGCCTTGGCGATGGTGTCCACGACCTCGAGTCCCTCGACGACCTCGCCGAAGACCGCGTAGCCGTACCCAGACGGAGTGGGGTTGCTGAAGTTCAGGAAGCCGTTGTCGACCAGGTTGATGAAGAACTGGCTGGTGGCGCTGTCGACCACCTGGGTGCGAGCCATGGCGATGCTGCCGCGGGTGTTCTTGAGACCGTTGGACGCCTCGTTCTTGATCTGGGCTTTGGTCGGCTTCTGCGTCATCTGCTCGGTGAAGCCCCCCCCTTGAATCATGAATCCATCGATCACGCGGTGGAAAATCGTACCGTCGTAGAAGCCGTCATTCACGTAGGCGAGGAAGTTTTCGACCGTGATCGGGGCCTTATCGGCGTCCAGCGCCAGGACGATGTCTCCCTTGCTGGTCTGCAGTTTGACTTTGCTCATCTGTTCATCTCCTTTCGTGTTAACCCCACAGGGTATGTTCCAGTAGAATTTTCAGGCCGATGCCGATCAGCACCGTCCCGCCGAGAACTTCGACCCGGCGGCCCCAGATCGCGCCGACGCGCCCCCCCATCTGCATGCCGAGCAGCGTCATGCCGCCGGCCACCAGTCCGATCACCAGGGCAGGGAACCAGACCTCGATCATGAGCATGGCCAGAGTCAGGCCGACGGCCAGTGCGTCGATGCTGGTGGCGATCGAGAGTGCCACCAGGGTCAGGCCTCGGGTCGGGTCGCTGGTGTTGCGGTCCTCCTCATCGGCGAAGGCCTCGTGGATCATCTTGCCGCCGACGAAGGCCAGCAGGGCGAAGGCGATCCAGTGGTCGTAGGCGCGGATCCAGTGTTGGATGGTCATCCCGGCGAGCCATCCGAGCACCGGCATCAGTGCCTGGAACAGGCCGAAGTGGAAACCGAGGCGAAACTGCTGGCGCCGGGTTGCCGGGTAGAGGAGCGCGCCGGCTGCCAGGGCAACGGCGAAGGCGTCCATGGCCAGGGCGAAGGCGATGCCGATCAGGGAAAGCAGATCCATGGTCAACGATCCTGTGCGACGCTTTCATGATGCGCCGCGGGGAGATCGGGAGTCAAATTCCTACAGCCAGTCGGTCAGCACCACGCCGACGCCGATCCGGTTGCTCGAGGCGTTGTAATCGATCAGGCTCTCGCCGTAACCGTTGAAGTACTGTACATACCCCTTGAACTTGTCCGAGATCGGAAAGCTCCAGTCGAGCTGGACCGCGCCGCGGTTCTCGTCGTCGCGCAGGTTGTTGCGCACCATCACTCCGAAGGTCTGGCGACCGGCCTTGTAGAAGAGGTACAGCTCGCCGTAGCCGAGGTAGCGGTGGATGTCGGGGTTGTCGTCCCCCTTCGGGTCGTCGGGCGTCTCCTTGTCGGATTCGGGGATGCGCCACCACGGTTTGAGGGCGAGGGTGAAGTCGCCACGCGAGAGGGTGAGGAGGGCATACACCCGGTTCCAGCTGCGCGAGAGGCTGCCGGACTGGCCGTTCGACTGGTGAACGATCCCGAGAGCGTTGTGGGTGTTGGTCAGGCCGAACAGCCGCCAGTCGTTGTCGACCGCCAGGAAGAGTTCCGGCTCGTGGTTGGTCTCGCGGAACGGACTGGAGACGTCCTGGTTGTAGGCCTGCCAGAAGGAGAGGTTGGTGTAGGCGAAGAAGAGCTCGCCGTTGTTGTGGAAGATATCGCGCACCAGAGGGAGCTTGAAGCTGAACTGGAATTTGACCTCGCTCTGGTCGATGTCCTTCCGGCTGATGCTGAACGGCTCGGCGTTGGGGGTGCTGTTGTAGCTGTAGGGGAGCAGGTAGTTCGGCTTGTGGGGGAGTATCACGAACGGGTTGTCGAGGGCCTGACGTTCCTGGGCCAGGCGCTTCTCCAGCGAGGTCAGGCCGTTCGGATTATCCGGGGCCGCGGTTACCGGCTCTTCAGCAAGAGACGGAGAGGTCAACAACAGGGCGAACAACAGGAAGATGTAGATCGGGCGCATCGTCGTTCTCATGATGAGGATCAGAGAGAAAAAACGGCCTGTGACTCGCGTAGTCCCAGGCCGTAAATTGTGTGTGGTGCCGAAGGCCGGAATCGAACCGGCACGGGCGAAGCCCATCGGTTTTTGAGACCGACGTGTCTACCAATTCCACCACTTCGGCAAAAATCGCGTGCATTATAGTGGCGGGGCCGGAGAGGGTCAAGCAGTTTGCCCTGCCGGTTGCGTCACGGAAGAAAAAAACAGGACCGGTCGCGAGGCCGGCCCTGTCGATGCGTCTCCGACGGGACTAAAGTGCCGCGAAGAGGAGCTTGTGGAGCACCTCGGTGAGCTCCTTGTTGTCCTCCCCCTTGCCGAACTTCTCGGTCACGTCGGCGAACACCCCGCAGTAATGGTTAACCAGGCGCGGCTTGTCGGTGGCGAGGTTGAAGGTCATCGGCTGGTCGTCCTGGATGCGCAGCTCGACATGCTCGCGGGCGTGGTCGAGGATCACCACGCCGTTTTCGTACCACAACCGGGTGGTCTTGTAGTTTTTGCCGAGGGTCCAGTTGGTGTCGATGATACCGTAGCCGGGGCGCTCCTCGCAGGCGAAGCTGTAGATCCCGAGCCCCTGGACCTGCAGGCAGTCGATGCTCGGGATGGCCGTCATGCGCCCCTCGACCAGCTTGAACTTGTTCGGATCGATCATCCGTGCCATGGCGCTCAGGCTGCTGATTCCGCTGTCGACCCAGGCGCCGGCCTTGCCGACGGCGCCGAGGCTCAGCTTGCCGTCGATGAAGTAGGGGTCGGCGAAGCACGACTCGAAGCCGATCATGTGGCCGAGGTCGAAGTTGCGCTGTTCGCGCTGTTCGATCCACCAGTCGACCTCGCGGCCATAGGCGGGATGGAAGGCCGTGAAGAAGGGGAGGTTGCGCGCCCGGGTTTCGGCCATGATCGCCTCGAGCTGCTGCGGGCTGGTGCAGGCCGGCTTCTCGACGATCGCGATCCGCCCCGCCTCGATGACCTTCATCACGACGTCGAAGTGGCTGGCCGTGGGGGTCGAGACCAGGAAGGCATCGGCCTTGGAGTTCTGCAGCATCGCGTCGAGGTTTTCGTGGAAGGTCACGTTTCCGGCCAGCTCCGCAGCCTTGTTGGAGTCGAGGTCGGTGGCGTCGACCAGGGTGATCCCCGGGGTGTGGGTAATGGCCTGCATCTGGTAGTTGGCGATCTTGCCGATGCCGATCAGGGCGATGCGCATGGAACCCTCCTGCAATTGAATGTGAGCGAAGCTCCTTTATAGCATGCCGCCCGTTCAAAACCCAAGAGGCAGAACTGCCGGGCGGGCCTAGGGGGCGCTGCTCTCCTGGAGCTTGGCGATTGCCTCCCGCTGGAGGACCTGCAGCCTGGGGAAGATCGACTGCATGCGTCCTTGAATGGCCTGCATCGTGTGGGTCATGACCGCGGGCATCTTGACGATTACCGCCTGTCCGGCCGGCGACCGGTAGAACGTCAGCATGCCGTCGATCTCCTCCTGCGAGAAGGACTGCTTGTAGATCTCGATCACCATCGGCTCGAAGGTCTCCCACTCCAGCTCCCCCTTAAGAAGCGCGACGGTCTGGGTCTGCAGTTCGTTGAGGATCGCCTGCTGTTCGGGGGGCAGGTCCTTCCCGGAGATCATCTGCTGCATCGTCTGCTGCATCATGGTGTCCAGCTGGCTCATCGATTCGTCGAGGAGTTTCCGGCTCTGGGTTACCGCCAGGAGTTCCTGGATGGAGTCCTCGCTCGGCGGGGAGGAGGCGAACGCGGGGCAGGCCAGCAGCGATGCGAGCAGAACGAGGAGCAGCTTTTTCATGAGCAAGGTTCCTTTCGGCAGAAATGGGAAGATCGACCCTGGCACACATCACGGGAGCGCGTCGGGCCACGGGCAGGTTGTTTTGCGCACGATAGCACGATGGCGTCGGGGAGGCACCTGAAAGTCTCCCCGACGGCCGCCGGGAGCATCATTTCAGATAGGCGTAGAAATTCATCTCCAGCGCGGGCTGGCACGAATTGTAGAAGCCGATGGCGTACTTCGGGAAGCTCAGGGACATCTCCAGCTGCCCCTGGAAGTATTTGCGGTCGGCGCTGACCGGGACCCGGATGTGCTCGGAGAGGAGCAGTTCGTGACTCTCCTTCCAGGCCCGGATCACCGCATCGACCAGCGGCACGAGGATGACCCCGGCGTGGCAGTCCGCGAAGTCCTTCGACTTGGCGAAACCGACCACGCTGACCACGGCCTCGTCGAAGCCGTCCGAATGGAGGATGTACTGGTCGGTCAGCTCGATGGCCTCGAGGGAGGTGTAGGTGTTGACGTTGACCTTCTCGAGTTCGAAGATCTCGGTCCGGGGCTTGAAGTTCTTGTCCTCGATGATCTGCACGGCGGGGAAGTTCTCGACGAACACGTGCGCCGGCGGTTCGGCGAACGCCTTCGTGCACAGCCACGACAACAGCCCAAGGATCAAGACGCCTTTGGAAAAGATCCGCATTGTATTCCTCTTTCTCGCTAACGGGTGGCATGGCGAGGCTGGCGAGGCGGTGCCGGTTACTGCCCGGGCCGCTACGGGCAGCGGTCACGAAATGGACGACGCTCATCCGCGCGGTCCTTGTAGCTTTCCGCGGCGGATAGACCCCGTTTCGGGCGGGACGAATTTGCCGGGCGAGGGCGGGGTGAGAAAAACCCTGCCCAGGTAGTCGCACGAAAGAGCCTCGGAGCGGTTCCAGGGCATCACGTACAAGAGGCGTGCGAGGGGGCAATAGTTCAGAAACAGGTTGGTCGCCA
>QKBP01000003.1 GCA_003246035.1 Desulfuromonadaceae bacterium
TGCTGGATCGCCCCGCTGATGCCGCAGGCGATGTAGATCTTCGGCCGCACCGTCTTGCCGGTCTGGCCGACCTGGCGGCTGTGCGGCTTCCAGCCCGCGTCGACCGCGCTGCGCGAGGCCCCGACCACGCCGCCGAGCTCGTCGGCCAGCGCCTGCAGGATCGTGAAGTTTTCCGCGTTCATCAGGCCGCGTCCGCCCGAGACGATCACCTCGGCGGCGGCGATGTCGACCTGGTCCTTGCCGTCGCCGTCGCGCAGCACCTCGAGGACCTTGACCAGCACGTCCTCCTCGCGGGGCGCGAAGTCCTCGCGGAGGATCGCGCCGCTGCGCCCCGGCACCGCGGCCGGGAGGCTCATGACGTGCGGGCGCACGGTGGCCATCTGCGGCCGGAAGCGGTCGCACATGATGGTCGCCATGATGTTGCCGCCGAAGGCCGGGCGGGTCTGGGCGAGGTTGCCGTGGGGGTCGATCGCCAGCCCGGTGCAGTCGGCGGTCAGGCCGGTGCCGACCACCGTGGCGACCGCCCCGGCGAGGTCGCGCCCCTGCCCGGTGGCGCCCATCAGGATGATCTCCGGGCGGTGCTTGTCGATCAGGTGGACGATCGCGTCGTTGAACGGCTGGGTGCGGTAGTTGGCGTAGACCGGGTGGTCGAGCAGCAGCGCCTTGTCGGCGCCGTAGCCGAAGGCCTCGGCGCACAGGTGCTCGACGCCGTGACCGATGACCACCGCGCACAGCTCCACGCCGCGCTGGTCGGCGAGCTCCCGGCCGCTGCCGAGCAGCTCCCAGGAGACCCGGGCGGCCTCCCCTTCGAACTGCTCGATCACCACCCACACGCCGCGGTAGGTCGCGAGCCGCTCGCGCAGGGCGCGCTCCTCGTCGTCGATCTCCTCCTCCGCGGCGCCGTGCTGCGCTTCCCACTGCTTGAGCAGCTCGAGCTCCTCGGGGGTGTAGAACATCTCCAGGGCGCCGACCGCGCAGACCTTGACACACTTGACGCAGCCGATGCACTTCGCGTCATCGATCACCGGCTCGCCGGCGTCGTTCATGACGATCCCGTCGATCGGGCAGGCGCTGACGCAGCGCTCGCCGCAGCCGACGCATTTCCCTTCGAGATAGCGCGCCTTGCCGCGCGGCTTCTTGATCTTCTTCTCACTCATGGCTCGTATCTCCTTCGCGGCCGCCGCACAGCGTCGGCGCCCGCCCCTTCACATCAGATGGCAATCAGGTCCTTCTCCAGCAACTTGTCGAGCAGCAGCGCGGCGGTCCCCTCCGGGTCCCCCAGGCCGTCGCCGAGGATCTCCCCCTGGTCGCGCTCGGGGGAGAAGATCTTGCTGACCCAGGTCGGCGAGCCCTTGAGGCCGACGGTCTCGACGTCGATCTGCAGCACCGCGTTGTCCCACACCGTGATCTCCCGCTCGGCCGCCGCCAGGCGCATCGGCACCGTCGGGTAGCGGGGGGAGTTGAGCTCGCGCACCACCGTGATCATCACCGGCAACGGCGACTCGACGATCTCGTGGCGCCCCTCGAGCTTGCGGCGCACGCGAATGGTCTTGTTCTCCAGGTCGAGATCTTCGATGCGGTCGACCAGGGTCAGCTGCTGCAGGCCGAGGCGCGAGGCGATCCCCGGGCCGACCTGGGCGGTGTCGCCGTCGATGGTCTGCTTGCCGCAGAAGACGATCGCCAGCTCCTCCTGCTCGCCGAGGCGCGCGATGGCGGTCGCCAGCACCTTGCTGGTGGCGAGGGTATCGGCGCCGCCGAAGCAGCGGTCCGAGAGCAGGATCGCCTCGTCGACGCCGACCGCCGCGGCCTTGCGCAGGGTCGCCTCGGCGTTCGGCGGGCCCATCGAGAGGGCCACGCTGCGCACGCCGTAGGCGTCCTTGAGGCGCAGCGACTCCTCGAGGGCGTGGGTATCGTAGGGGTTGACGATGAACGGCACCCCGTCGCGGATCAGGGTGTTGGTCTCGGGGTCGATCTTGACCTGGGTGGTATCCGGAACCTGCTTGATACAGGAAATCACCAGCATGAACGTAGTCCTCCTCTGACATGTCACGGGCCCGGGGAGACCCCCCGGCCGCTATCCTATCGATCCTGGCGCCGTCAGCCGATGCTGCCGAGGCTGGCCAGGGAAACCATCTGCGGCAGGGCGACCCGGTCGCGCTCCCCCCGCACCATCAGCAGGTTCTCGCCGACCTGCGTGAAGCCCGCCGCCACCAGCAGCGCCCGGATCGGCGAGGCGGCGAGCAGGTCGACCACCAGCTCGCGGCGCGGCTGGCGGACCTCCAGCACCTGCTGGAGCAGCAGGCGGTTGGACCGCGGGCACGGCTCGGGGGCGTACCAGGGGCCGAGAATCTCCAGGTCCGAATCCTGCTGGAGCAGCGCCACCGCGTCCCCTTCGGCGAACACGCTGGTCGATCTGGTCAGGGCCCGCAGCAGCGCCGAGCGCTCCCCGCCCCAGGCGGCGGCGTCGGCCTCGGCGAGGCGTGCCTGCCGTCCGGCGGCCACCTGCAGGGAGCTCTTCCCCGCACGGGCCGGCAGCACCCAGCGTTCGATGGCGCCGACCGTCTCGAAGCCGCTCTGGGCGTAGAGCGGCGCGCCCTGGGCCGACGCGGTCAGCCAGAGCGAGCGCGCGCCGCGCTCCTCGAGGGTCTCGACCGCGGCCTCGAACAGGCGCCTGCCGTACCCCTGGCCGCGCAGGCGCCGCGGCACCAGCAGGTTGCCGATCCAGCCGCTGAGGCCGTGGCAGACCGCCGAGACCAGCCCGCAGAAGATCTCCGCCTCGCCGAGAACCTGGACCGCCTCGGACCAGGCGCCCTGGAGGAGCTGGCGTTCGCGCTGCGGCACCCGCCACCCCTCGCTGGCGGCGAGCCGGGAGAAGACCTCCCAGTCCCGTTCGCTGGCGGCGCGCAGCTCGGGCACGGTTACGCCACCTGCCGGCGCGCGCCGAACAGGCGCAGCAGGTCGTGGTCGCTCAGCGCGGTCTTGCGCTGCTGGGAGTAGGCCCGGACCTGGGCGAGGAAACCGTTCAGCTCCTCGGCCGGCAGCTCGAGACCGAGCCGCGCCAGGCGCTCCTTGAGGCCGTGGCTCCCCGAGTGCTTGCCGATCACCATGTGGCGGGAGAGTCCCACTTCGGCGGGGTCGTACCCTTCGTAGTTGGACGGAAACTTGATCACCCCGTCGGCGTGCAGCCCCGACTCGTGGGAGAAGACCTTCTCGCCGACCACCGCCTTCCACTCCGGCACCGGCCGGCAGCTCGCCTGGCCGACCAGGCGCGAGAGCTCGACGAAACGCGAGGTGTCGATCCCGACCTCGACGCCGCAGGCGTGGCGCAGCGCCATCACCACCTCCTCGAGGGCGGCGTTGCCGGCCCGCTCGCCGAGGCCGTTGACGGTGGTGTTGACGAAGCGCGCCCCGGCGCGGATCCCGGCGATCGCGTTGGCGGTCGCCATGCCGAGGTCGTTGTGGGTGTGCACCTCGAGGTCGAGGTCGACCCGCCCGGCGAGGTAGGAGACCTTGTCGAAGGTGCTGAACGGGTCGAGGATCCCGAGGGTGTCGCAGAAGCGGAAGCGGTCGGCCCCGAGGCTGCGCGCCGTCTCCATCAGCTCGACCAGGAAGTCGAGGTCGGCGCGGCTGGCGTCCTCGCCGCCGACCGAGACGTACAGGTTGTGCTCCTTGGCGAAGCCGAGCGCCTGCTTGAGCTGCTCGAGCACCCAGGCGCGGCTCTTGCGCAGCTTGTGTTCGATATGGATGTCGGAGACCGACAGGGAGATGTCGACCGCCGGCACGCCGCAGGCGAGCGAGGCCTCGATGTCGGAGATCACCGCGCGGTTCCAGGTGATCAGCCGCGCCGAGAGGCCGAGATCGACCAGGGCGCGGATCGAGGCGCGCTCCTCCTCGCCCATCGCCGGGATGCCGCACTCGAGCTCGCCGACGCCGATCTCGTCGAGCAGGCGGGCGATGCGGACCTTCTCCGCGCGGGAGAAGACCACGCCGGCGGTCTGTTCGCCGTCGCGCAGGGTGGTATCGTCGATCACCACCTGGGGAAGTCTATTGTTGTTCATGGGGCACCTCGTTACACGTAAAAAGCCCTGGACGCAGCTTGCGCCAGGGCTTCGTTGCCGGGGTCGACTTCGGCCACCTTGCCGAAGCGTCATCGATGGTTATAGCAAGGGCCATGCCCGTTTTGGCGTAAACGGGGTCGAGCGGCCGTATACGCACCCTCCCGCCCTGCCGGGCGCCGGCGGCGGCTCTCCGCACCCTCCTCCGGCTGCCCGAATTCTGTTCACATCGTGCGCCGCACTGCCCTGTTTTTACCCTCCGCCAAGGTTAACTTGTCTGACCAATGATCCGCAAATGGCCGATCTCAGGGGGTTTTTCGAGATGGCAAGGGTCTTGCTCTAGCACGTGGGTAACTTCCGCACCCATTTCAAGGAACGGACCGATGGCCGACAAACCGAAAATTCGCGAACTGCTCGTCGAGAGCGCCTGTGACCACAACGCCACGCGCAAGGCCGCCTGCAACGCCCCGACCCCCGGGGCGACCACCGGCGGCTGCGCCTTCGAGGGGGCGCAGATCGCCCTGTTCCCCTACGCCGACGCCGCCCACCTGGTGCACGGCCCGATCACCTGCCTGGGGAGCTCCTGGGAGACCCGCGCCACCAAGACCAGCTGGACCGGGCGCGACCTCACCCAGGTCGGCTTCACCACCGACATCAGCCTCAACGACGTGGTCTTCTCCGGCGAGCAGAAGCTCACCGAGGCGATCGACGCCATCGTCGCCCGCTACGCCCCCCAGGCGGTGTTCGTCTACGCCACCTGCGTCACCGCGATGATCGGCGACGACCTCGACGCGGTCTGCAAGCAGGCCGCCGCGCGCCACGGCATCCCGATGGTCCCGGTGCACGCCGCCGGCTTCGTCGGGAGCAAGAACCTCGGCAGCCGCCTCGGCGGCGAGGCGGCGCTGGCCACCCTGATCGGCACCGCCGAGCCCCAGTTCACCACCGACTTCGACATCAACCTGATCGGCGAGTACAACGTCACCGGCGACATGTGGCAGTACACCCCCTACCTCGAGGAGCTCGGCATCCGCGTCCTCGCCACCCTCTCCGGCGACGGGCGCGTCGCCGACATCCGCTGCGCCCACCGCGCCAAGCTCAACGTGCTGGTCTGCGCCAAGTCGCTGGTCTCGCTCACCCGCAAGATGGAGGAGCGCTACGGCATCCCGTCGATCTCGCTCTCCTTCTACGGCAAGCGCGACACCAGCGCCGGGCTGCGGGCCATCGCCGCGGCCCTCGGCGACCCCGACCTGATCGCCCGCACCGAGGCGCTGATCGCCCGCGAGGAGGCGGCCCTCGAGACCAAGCTCGCCCCCTACCGCGCGGTCTTCGCCGGCAAGAAGGCGGTCCTCAACACCGGCGGCAACAAGACCTGGTCGATCGCCGCGGCGCTCCAGGACCTCGGCATCGAGGTGGTCGCCACCGCGGTCAAGAAGGCCACCGAGGACGACCGCGCCAAGGCGCGCGAGACCCTCGGCGAAGGCGGGG
>QKBP01000022.1 GCA_003246035.1 Desulfuromonadaceae bacterium
AAAAGATCGGCTGATACCTGCCCCGTAGCGGCGGATGATGCCATGCCCCATGGTCTGACCGTCATCCGGGAGCTCCACTCCTGCCTGCGCCAGGCGGCCCCCCCGGCCGAGCGACTGGTGCGGGCGCTTTGTTGTCTGGACCGTCACCTCGGTGCCGCCGAATCTGCACTTTACCTGTGTCCCCCCGAAGAACTCTTCGCTTCCCGATTTGCCGTTTCCTGCCTCGATTCACAACTCCCTGCAACGCTCCCTCGCAACCCCCTCGACCACCCGCCTGACGGCGCGCGTCTGTTTGCCGCCGAGGGTCCCGAAGTGGTTCGAGTGTGGTTGGCGGTACGTGGCAGCGCCTGGCCGGTGTGGAGCCGCGAGAACGATTTCTGGATGCTGGCGACCGAGATGCTCGCGCGCTTTGCCCTCGTGGAGGTCGAAGTCGGGAAGGCGCGGCTCGAAGCCCGTGCCCTGCTGAACCGGACCGTCCGGGGGCTGATGTATCCGCCGCAGGTCAATCGTCAGATGGTTCTGCTCCTGGCCGTGCTGACCTCGAGGGACCTCGGGCTGTTCGAGCAGGCCATGCTGTTCATGGTCAACCGGCGTGCCGGCAGCCTGCAGGGGATGCTCGGGATGACACGCAAAGATGCCGAGCGCATGCTTGGGGAGCCGAGCGGGGACCCCGACGACGAGTGGCCGCAGATCCCCTTGCCACGCCAGCAGCAGCTGCTCGAAGAACCGTTGGCAGCGCAGGTGCGTACCCTCCGCTTCCCCTTTGTCGGAGACGACAACCCCTTGGCCCGGGCGGCCCTCCAGCGGCAGATGTTGATCTGCGATAACCTCGGATCGTCCGGTGCCGGGGGGAGGGTGCTGACCGAGAATCTCGGACTGCGCCGGGCGGTATGTCTGCCTTTGATGCGGGGCGACGAAGTGATGGCCGTGGTGCTGCTCGACCCCGGCACGGTGGGTGCCGAGATGCCAGCGGAGATGCAGGGTTTTCTCGAGAGACTTGCACACCACGCGGGCAGGGCCTTCGTTCTCTCGAGTCAATTCGAGCACCTGGAGCAGTCGTTGCACGAGCTGCGCGAGGTCCAGGAGCGCCAGATTCAGCAGGAGAGAGTCGAGGCCGTCGGCGAGGTTTCGGCCGCGGTCGCCCACGAGCTTCGCAATCCGCTGGTGACCGTGGGTGGTTTCGCGCGCCGCCTGGCCTGGTCGCTCCCCGACGGAACCCAGGAGAAGGAATATGCGCAGATCGTGGCCCGCGAGGTGCAGCGGGTCGAGGAGATGCTGGGGAACATTCTCGCCTTTTCGCGCGGCAACCTGGCCTGTTTCGCGCCCTGCCGCTATGACGAGATTGCCCGCGCGGTGGTCGAGCTCTATACGCACCCCTTCGAGGAGAAGGGCGTCGCGATTCACTTGTCGGCCACGCCCGATCTCCCCGAGCTGGTTGCCGATGCCCAGCAGCTGCGCCAGGTGCTGGAGAACCTGCTCAATAACGCGGCCGCCGTACTGGTCGACGGGGGCGAGGTGTCGGTGAGCCTGGAGGCCTGTACCGTTCGTCATCTCCCGGGGATCGAGCTGACCGTCGAGGACTCCGGGGGAGGGATCCCCGCGGACGTGCTGCGGAACATCTTCAACCCCTTCTTTACCACCCGCAGCGAGGGGACGGGGCTCGGGCTGTCGATCGTGCAGCGGATCGTCGAGCATCATCACGGCGAGATAGAGGTTTTCAACGCCGAGCGCGGAGCCCGCTTCAGGGTCCGCATCCCCGAGGCGCCGCCGGTGCACGGGATGATTGACAACCCGGGGGCTTTTGGCTAGAGTAGCCGCGCAAAACAAGGGGCCGTAGCTCAGCTGGGAGAGCGATGCGTTCGCAATGCATAGGTCAGGGGTTCGATCCCCCTCGGCTCCACCAAGAATCGAAAGGGTCTGACATCTCATGTCAGACCCTTTTTTCGTTGTGTCAGCTCGAAAACAGCGGAGGTTAAGATGTTTGAGGGCGTGCCGATTTTTTGACATTCGCAATTGCAAGACTGCGAAGGTTGGGATAGAATCACACAAATTTACGTTGTTTTGATGCGCGTTGCGCTTCCCCTGCGGGTCCTGTCCGCCAAATGAACACAAGGGATGCCATGTCATGATGAATTCACTCCGTCTGGTCCTGCTTGTCGAATCCGACCAGGCCGCCCGCGAAAAAATAGCTGCCGCTCTTCGCCAGGAGGTCGGGTGCGTGGTGTTCGAGGCCAGTGGCCTGGATGAGGCCCACGCCATCCTCGAAGAGCGCGACATCAACCTGCTGCTGGTGAACGTCGATCTTCCGGAGAATGGGGGGATTGAGCTGCTCAAGGAAGTACGCGTCAAGAATCCACTGATTGTCACCGTAGCCGCTCTTCCGTACGAGGATCGCGAACGGGTGGTCGAGGCGGCGAAGTGCGGGGCTCTCCACCATGTCTTTCTCCCCTACGACGCGACCGAGACCGTGATCGCGGTGGCCAAGGGGCTCCGATACTACGACGCCAACGCCAATCGCCAGAAGGATGGCTCCAAGATCCGCAAGAGCGAGAGCTTCTACGGCATGGTCGGGGTCTCCCAGGAAATCCAGAAGGTTTTCCGGGTGATCGAAAAGCTCGCCGAGGACGGCCAGAGCACCGTGCTGATCCGCGGCGAAAGCGGCACCGGCAAGGAGCTGGTGGCGCGCGCCGTCCATACCCACAGCGAGCGGCGAAGCAAGAACTTTGTTCCGGTCAACTGTGCGGCGATCCCCGAAAACCTGCTCGAGTCGGAGCTGTTCGGCTACGTCAAGGGGGCGTTCACCGGTGCTTCCCAGTCGAAGGTCGGGCGCATCCAGTTTGCAGACGGCGGCACCCTGTTTCTCGACGAAATCGGCGACATGCGCCAGGATTTGCAGGCCAAGCTGCTGCGCGTGTTGCAGGAGCGCGAGTTCGAGCCGGTCGGCGCGGTGAAGCCGGTCCCGGTCGACGTGCGGGTGGTCGCGGCGACCCATCGCAATCTCGAGGAAGCCGTGGCCCAGGGGCGTTTCCGTGAGGACCTCTACTACCGCCTCAGCGTCGTCCCGGTCGAAATCCCGCCGCTGCGTGAGCGTCCGGGGGACATTCCGCCTCTGGTGAAGAAATTTGTCCAGGTCTACAACCGGGAACGGCGCGAACCTCTCAAGGGATTCAGCGACGCCGCCTTGAAAGTGATGATGCAGTACGCCTGGCCAGGCAACATCCGCGAGCTCGAGAACGTGGTCCAGCAGATGTCGGTCCTCTACGGTGGCCGGATCGTCGCCGTCGAACAGCTGCCGGCGCGAATCAGCGGCCTGGCCGAAGGAGAGGTCGAGGCGTCGGGAGACAAGGACGATGCCTCCATTTCGAGTTCCGGGCTGATCGACGTCGACGAGCTTTGGAGTGAAGGGCTGATTGACTTCAACAAGGTGGTTTGCGAACTTGAAGACCGGTTGATCCTCGAGGCGCTGCGTCGTGCGGGGGGGAACAAGAAGGAAGCCTCCCGACTGCTGCAACTCAAGCGCACCACCCTTTCGGAAAAGATCAAGAAGCGGCAGCTTGACGAGCAGCTGAACTTCTAAAGCGCAACGGGTGTTATGAGCAAACGCAACCTTCTGATCGTCGACGACAACCTGGAAGAGCGCCAGCGGGTGGCCGCCGCCCTGCGCGACCGGGTCGGTTGCGTCGTGCTCGAGGCCGGTAGTTGTGCCGAAGCGGCCGAGATGCTCGCCACCCACAACGTGGCGATCCTGGTCACCCGACCCTTTCTTCCCGGTCGCGAAGGGTTCGAGCTGGTCCGTCGGGCGCATGCCGAAAATCCCCAGGTCATCGCGATCGCGGCCATCCCCGCGCAGGAGCGCCAGCTGGTGGTCGAGGCGCTGCAGATCGGGGTGTTTTTCCACGTGCAGATCCCCTACGACATCTCCGAGCTGATCATCACGGCCGCACGGGGACTGCGCTACCACGAGATGCAGGTCTATCATCGCGAGGACCCGGGCGGGACCCGGCGCAGCGAGGGGTTCCAGGGGATTATCGGCGAGACCCAGGTGATGCGTCACCTCTACGACCTGATCGAAAGGGTCGCCGTGGAAGGGGCCAGTACGGTCCTCATTCACGGCGAGAGCGGTACCGGTAAGGAGCTGGTGGCGCGGGCCATTCATGTTCTCAGCCCCCGCTACGGCGGAAACTTCGTTCCGGTCAACTGTGCGGCGATCCCCGAGGAGCTGCTCGAGTCGGAGCTGTTCGGCTACGTCAAGGGGGCATTCACCGGTGCCAACCAGGCCAAGACCGGGCGTATCCGCTATGCCGACGGCGGCACCCTGTTCCTCGACGAGATCGGTGACATGAAGCCTGCGCTGCAGGCCAAGCTGCTGCGCGTGTTGCAGGAGCGGGAGTTTGAGCCGGTCGGAGGGCTCAAGCCGGTCCCGGTCGATGTGCGCATCGTCGCGGCGACCCATCGCGATCTCGAGAAGCTGGTCGCCGAGGGGACGTTCCGCGAGGACCTCTACTATCGCCTGAGCGTTATTCCCCTGGTGGTCCCGCCGCTCCGTTCGCGCGACGAGGATATCCCCCTGCTGGCCAACGAGTTCATCCGCATCCTCAGCCGCAACCGCAAGACCGTGCTCAAGGCCTTCTCCGACGAGGCGCTTGAAGCCCTGAAAAGCTACCCCTGGCCGGGGAACGTGCGCGAACTCGAAAACCTCGTTCAGCGCCTGCTGATCCTGCACGACGACGAGGTCGTACAGCTCAGAGATCTCCCGGAGCGCTACCTGGATGGCCGGCCGGCCGGTTCGCCTTCCGCAGCGCCGACCGGCGGGTTCGCCGCCTGGTCCGACGACGGGGTCGACTTCAACGACCTGGTCAGCGCCTTCGAAAACCACCTGATTCTCAAGGCTCTCGAGGTTGCCGAGGGCAACAAGAAGGAAGCCGCCCGCCTGCTCAACCTCAATCGCACGACCCTCCTCGAAAAGATCAAGAAAAAGCAGTTGCTGTAAATTCCCACCTTGCGGGTTTTTTTTGCCACAGGCACGGTATTTGCTCAATCCTAGCCGGTACAGGGGCGGGTGCGACGAAAGCGCTGTCCATTTCCCTTCGTCCTGCCCCGGGAGCGACGCCATGCTGAGAGTGACAAGGATTCACGCCGGAGAGCCCCTGCTGGGGACCCGCGGAACACACTGGATGACCACGGAAGCGGCATTTTCACGACTGCGCGCGGCTGTGCTGATCCCGGCCGGGCAGGTTGCAAGGCAGGGCAGGAGCGTCTTCGCGGCACCGTCGCCGAAGCTGATGGGTCTGCTGCTCAGGGCGTGTCGGAAAAACGGACCCAAGTCAAAAGGATGACCATGAATCGCGACAATGCAACGGCACAGCCTCCGTGCGAGGCGCGGTCCGTGCCGTTGGT
>QKBP01000036.1 GCA_003246035.1 Desulfuromonadaceae bacterium
CTGATCGAAATGGCCCCATCGGGGCGTTGCAGAGGATAGGTTCTTGGACAAGATCGTCATTCACGGAGGAGCGCGCCTGCACGGCGAAGTGCGGGTCAGCGGGGCGAAGAACGCCGCGCTGCCGCTGCTGTTCGCCACCCTGCTCGCCGGCGGTGATCATCGCCTGCGCAACGTGCCGCGGCTGCGCGACATCGACACCGCCGCTAAGCTTCTCGAGCACCTCGGTGCGGTGGTACAGCGCGAGGGGGATGCTTTCGCCATCGAGGCGGGCGGGATCCGCAGCGACGAGGCTCCCTACGACCTGGTGAGGACCATGCGCGCCTCGGTTCTGGTGCTCGGTCCGCTGGTCAGCCGGCTCGGGCACGCCCGGGTCAGTCTCCCCGGAGGGTGTGCGATCGGTGCCCGCCCCATCAACCTGCACCTCAAGGGGCTCGAGGCGATGGGGGCCAAGATCACCCTCGACCACGGCTACGTCGAGGCCCGCGCCGAGCGCCTGCACGGTGCACGGATCTGCTTCGACCTGCCGACCGTCGGCGGGACCGAGAACCTGATGATGGCGGCGACCCTCGCCCGGGGGACGACAGTCCTCGAGAACGCCGCCTGCGAACCGGAAATCGTCGATTTGGCCGAGGCGTTGATCGGCATGGGGGCACGGATCGAGGGGGCCGGGACCGATGTGATCACCATCGAGGGGGTCGACGACCTCGCCCCGATGGATTACGCGGTGATGCCCGACCGGATCGAGGCCGGCACCTACATGGCCGCGGCGGCAATCACCGGCGGCGACGTCCTGGTCCGCGACGTGGTGCCGACGCACCTCGACGCCTTCACTATCAAGCTCCAGGAAGCCGGGGTCACGATCTCGGAGTGCGAACAGGGGCTCCGGGTCCAGGGGCCGGAACGGCTCGAGGCGGTCAACATCAAGACCCGTCCTTTCCCGGGCTTCCCGACCGACATGCAGGCCCAGTTCATGGCGCTGATGTGCATGGCCAACGGCACCAGCATGATCTCGGAAAACGTCTTCGAGAACCGTTTCATGCACGTCTGCGAACTGCAGCGCATGGGGGCCGACATCGCCATCGAAGGGAAGGTGGCGACGGTCAAGGGGGTCAAGCAGCTGCTCGGGGCCCCGGTGATGGCCACCGACCTGCGTGCCAGCGCTTCGCTGGTCCTGGCCGGGCTGGCGGCGGACAACACCACCGAGATCTCCCGCATCTACCACCTCGACCGCGGCTACGAACAGCTCGAGACGAAGCTGCAGCTGCTCGGCGCCCGGATCGAACGGGCCAAAGCCTGAACGGAGAGAGCCGATGAACGACTGGATTACCTTCGCGCTCCCCAAGGGGCGCATCATGCAGGACACCATGGCGCTGCTCGCGCAGATCGGGATCACCTGTCCCGAGATGGAGTCGGGGAGTCGTAAGCTGGTGTTCGAGAACCGCGAAGACAAGTACCGCTTCATGGCCGTGCGCGCCACCGATGTGCCGACCTACGTCGAGTACGGCTGCGCCGATCTCGGGGTGGTCGGCAAGGACACCCTGCTCGAGCAGGGGAAGGACCTGTACGAGCCCCTCGACCTCAAGTTCGGCTACTGCCGCCTGGTGGTCGCCGAGCCGAAGGATCTCGGTGACGAGGACGACCCGCTCAGCTGGTCGAACATCCGGGTCGCCACCAAGTACCCCAACGTCACCGAACGCCACTTTGCGGCCAAGGGGGTGCAGATCGAGCTGATCAAGCTGTACGGCTCCATCGAGCTCGCCCCGCTGGTCGGTCTTTCGGAGCGGATCGTCGACCTGGTTTCGACCGGGGCCACCCTGCGTGAGAACGGCATGGTCGAGGTCGAGACCATCGCCGAGATTACCAGCCGCCTGATCGTCAACCGCGCCAGCCTGAAGACCAAGCATGCGCGCATCACGCGCGTCATCGAGGGGCTGGAGAAGGTGGTCGGTAGCGAGAAGCGGATCTCCGCCTAGTCGGAGCCGATACCAAGGAGAAGAGCGATGCTGCGGATCCTGAACAGTCAAGCCCCCGAGTTTGAGGCGGCCCTGGCACGGATTACCGGACGGGGCGAGACCGAGGCGAGCGGTGTCGACCAGGCGGTGACCGAGATCATCGCCGCGGTCCGCGCCCGTGGCGACGCGGCGTTGTGCGAGTATACCGCGCGCTTCGACGGTCTCGAGCTGCAGCCGGCCGGTCTCGAGGTGAGTGGCGCCGAGCTCGACGCGGCCCTGGCCTCGATCGCGCCCGAGGCGCGCGCCAGCCTCGAGCTGGCGGCCGAGCGGATCGCTGCCTTTCACGCCAAACAGAAACAGCAGACCTGGCTCTCCACCGAGGAGCCTGAGGTGCTGCTCGGCCAGATGGTTCGACCGCTCTCGAGGGTCGGGATCTATGTCCCCGGTGGCAAGGCGGCCTACCCCTCCTCGGTACTGATGAACGCCGTCCCGGCCAAGGTGGCGGGGGTCGCCGAGGTGATCATGACCGTGCCGATGCCGCGCGGCGAGGTCAATCCGCATGTGCTGGCCGCGGCGCGCATCGCCGGGGTCGACCGGGTCTTCCGGGTCGGCGGCGCCCAGGCCGTGGCGGCGCTGGCCTACGGCACCGCGAGCATCCCGCGGGTCGACAAGATCACCGGTCCGGGGAACATCTACGTCGCCACCGCCAAGAAACAGGTATTCGGCCAGGTCGATATCGACATGATCGCCGGCCCGAGCGAGATCCTGATCCTCAACGACGGTAGCGGCAACCCGGTGCACCTCGCCGCCGACCTGCTCGGCCAGGCCGAGCACGACGAGCTCGCCTCGGCGGTGCTGGTGACCACGGACGAAGCCTTCGGTCGCCGCGTGGCCCGCGAGGTCGAGAGCCAGCTGGCCCAGCTTTCGCGCGCCGCGATCGCCCGCCAGGCCCTCGACAACTACGGCGCGGTGATCGTGGTCGCCGATCTCGATGCCGCCGCGGCGCTGAGCAACCGCATCGCCCCCGAGCATCTCGAGCTGGCGGTCGCCGCCCCCTTCGAGCTGTTACCGCGCATCGAGCACGCCGGGGCGGTGTTTCTCGGGCATCATACCCCGGAAGCCGCCGGCGACTATCTCGCCGGCCCCAATCACACGCTCCCGACCGGCGGCACGGCCCGTTTCTTCTCGCCGCTGTCGGTGGATGATTTTGTCAAGAAGTCGAGCCTGATTGCCCTATCGCAGAGAGGGTTGCAGCAGCTCGGCGGCGACGTCGTCCGGATTGCCGAACTCGAGGGGCTCGAAGCCCACGCCCGTTCGGTCTCGTTGCGCCTTCGCGACCTGGAAGGCGACGCCTAACCACAGGAGACTGGCTATGGCCCGCAACGCCACGATCAAGCGCACCACCGGTGAAACCTCGATCGAACTGAGCCTCGAACTCGACGGCAGCGGTCAGAGCAGCATCGCCACCCCGGTGCCGTTCGTCGACCACATGCTGACCCTGCTGGCCCGCCACGGCTTCTTCGACCTGACGGTCACGGCCAGCGGCGACACCGAGATCGACGCGCACCACACCGTCGAGGATCTCGGCATCTGTCTCGGCAATGCCTTCCGCGAAGCCCTCGGCGACAAGGCCGGCATCCGTCGTTACGGACGGGGCACGGTGCCGATGGACGAGTCGCTCGCCTCGGTGATCCTCGATTTCTCAGGGCGCCCGTTCCTGGTCTACAACGTGCCGATGCCCAAGGCCAAGGTCGGCACGTTCGACACCGAGCTGGTCGAGGAGTTCTTCGTCGCCTTTGCCAATCACGCCGGCGCCAACGTTCACGTCAACCTCGCCTACGGCAGCAACCTCCACCACATCATCGAGGCGATCTTCAAGGCCTTCGGACGCGCCCTCGACGAGGCGACCAGCCTCGATCCGCGCGTCCAGGGGGTGCTCTCGACCAAGGGGAAGCTGGAGTAGAGGCCGGATATGATTACCATCATCGACTACGAAATGGGCAACCTGCGCAGCGTCGCCAAGGCCTTCGAAAACCTCGGCTTTGCGGCGCGCGTCAGCAGCAACCCGGCCGACCTGAAGGCGACCGACAAGATCGTGCTGCCGGGGGTCGGAGCGTTTCGCGACTGCATCCACAACCTGCGCTCGGGAGGCTTTGTCGAGCCGCTGCGGGCCCATGTCGATGCCGGCAAGCCCCTGCTCGGCATCTGCGTCGGGATGCAGATGCTCTTCGACGAGAGCGAGGAGTTCGGTCACCACCAGGGGCTCGGGCTGATCCCGGGCAAGGTGCGGCGTTTCCCTTCGGGGATGGAGGAAGCCGGCGAGCGCCTCAAGGTCCCCCACATGGGCTGGAACACGCTGCACATCAAGCGCCCGGCACCGATCTTCAAAGACATCCCCGATGGCAGCTACGTCTATTTCGTGCACTCCTACTACTGCGCGGCGGAAAACGCCGCGGACGTTGCGGCGAGCTGCCGCTACGGCGAGGTCGAGTTCTGCGCCGCGGTGTGGCGGGACAACCTGATGGCAACCCAGTTCCACCCGGAAAAGAGCCAGGCCGTCGGCCTCGAGATATTCAGGAATTTCGGAACCCTCTAGTTCGACAGCGACTCCAACCGAGCAAAGGTAAGCTTAGCGATGATCGTGATACCGGCCATTGATCTCAAAGACGGCAAGTGCGTTCGCCTCGAACAGGGGCTGATGGAGAAGGATACGGTGTACAGCGACGACCCGGGAGCCCAGGCGCGTCACTGGCAGGAGCAGGGTGCCGAGCTCCTGCACATCGTCGATCTCGACGGCGCTTTCGCCGGCGTCCCCCGAAACCGCGAGGCGATCTCCCAGATCATCCGGGCCATCGATATCCCGGCCCAGCTCGGCGGAGGGATCCGCGACCTCGAGACCATCGAGGCCTACCTCGAGCTCGGGCTCTCGCGCGTGATCCTCGGCACCGTGGCCAAGGAGAACCCGCTGCTGGTCGCCGAGGCCTGCCGGCACTTCGAGAACCAGATCGTGGTCGGGATCGACGCCAAGAACGGTCTGGTCGCGGTGCGCGGCTGGGCCGAAGTGACGGAGATGCGTGCCGTCGACCTGGCCCGCGAGTTCGAAAATGTCGGGGTCGCGGCGATCATCTACACCGACATCAGCCGCGACGGGATGATGCAGGGGCCCAACCTCGAGGCGACCCGCGAGCTGGCGGAGGCGGTCTCGATTCCGATCATCGCTTCGGGAGGGGTCTCGAGCATGCGGGACATCGAGAACCTCATGACCATCGAGTCGTCGGGGATTGCCGGGGTGATCACCGGCAAGGCGATCTACACCGGCGCCCTCGATCTCGCCGAGGCGGTGGCGCGGACCCGCAGGTAAATTCCGAGCACCCTTGCACGGCCGGCAACCCGTGATTATGTTGCCTGACAATCGCCCATGCTGACAAAACGCATCATACCCTGTCTCGACGTCAAGGACGGCCGCGTGGTCAAGGGGGTCCAGTTCGTCGAACTGCGCGACGCCGGTGACCCGGTGGAAGCCGCCGAGGCCTACGATGCCCAGGGGGCCGACGAGCTGACCTTTCTCGACATCACCGCCTCGAGCGACAAGCGCAACATCATCCTCGACGTGGTGGCGCGCACCGCCGAGCGGGTCTTCATGCCGCTCACCGTCGGGGGCGGGGTGCGCGAGATCGCCGACATCCGCAACCTGCTCAATGCCGGCGCCGACAAGGTCTCGATCAATACCGCCGCGGTCCATCGCCCCGAGTTCGTGCGCGAGGCGGCCGAGCGCTTCGGCAGCCAGTGCATCGTGGTGGCGATCGACGCCCGCCGTGTCCCCGGGAGCGACCCGGCGCGCTGGGAGGTCTATACCCACGGCGGCCGCAATCCGACCGGGATCGATGCCCTGGAGTGGGCGGCGCGCATGGAGAGCTACGGCGCCGGAGAGATCCTGCTCACCTCGATGGACTGCGACGGCACCAAGAACGGTTACGACATCCCGCTGACCCGCGCCATCAGCGACCGTGTGGAGATCCCGGTGATCGCCTCGGGCGGCGTCGGAAACCTCGAGCACATCCGCGAGGGGCTGGTCGAGGGGGGCGCCAGCGCCGCCCTGGCGGCGAGCATTTTCCACTTCCGCGAGTACACCATCGGCGAGTGCAAGGACTATCTGCGCCAGAAAGGGGTGGCGGTGCGGTCATGACCGCCGCCTGCCCGGGAGGAACAACATGAGTGCACCCCAGCAGGAGATCCTCGAGGCGGTCTACGACGTGATCCGCGCGCGGCGTCAGGCCGATGCCGACAGCTCCTACGTTGCGTCGCTGTACGCCAAGGGGCTCGACAAGATCCTCGGCAAGATCGGCGAGGAGGCGGCCGAGACGGTAGTCGCAGCCAAAGGGGGGGACCCCGACCAGGTGGTCTACGAGATGACCGACCTGTGGTTCCACTGCCTGGTGCTGCTCGGCTACTACGAGCTGCCACCGGAGCGGATTTTTGCGGAGCTTCAGCGGCGTTTCGGGATCTCGGGACACGCCGAGAAGGCGGCCCGCACGCAGCAGGGAAAGGACTGAAGATGAGTCTCAAGGCAGAGTTGACCCAGGCGATGAAAGAGGCCATGAAGGCCAAGGACAGCGTGCGGCTCGGAACCGTGCGCATGGTCCTCTCGGCGCTCAAGAACAAGGAGATCGAGGTCGGCGGCGAGCTTGACGACGCGGCGACCATCGCGCTGCTATCGACCCTCGCCAAGCAGCGTCGTGAGGCCGCAGAAGCCTACCGCGATGGCGAGCGCATCGATCTGGCCGAGAAGGAGGAAGCCGAGCTGGCGGTGATCCAGACGTTTCTCCCCGAGCCGCTCAGCGACGCGGAACTCGACGCCCTGATCGAGGAGGCGGTCGCCGCCTGCGGCGCGACCTCGATGAAGGAGATGGGGCAGGTGATGAAGCTGGTGAGCGCCAAGACCACCGGGCGGGCCGACGGCCGCACGGTCAGCGAACGGGTCAAGGCCCGGCTCTCGGCCTGACCGGGAGCGCCCGGGGGCGGACGGGGCAGGATGAACGGTATCGATATCGCGATCCTGGTGGTGCTGGGCATCTTCATGCTCAAGGGCCTGCTGCGTGGACTGATCAAGGAGCTGTTCTCCCTGATCGGCCTGGTGGCCGGATCTCTGGCCGCCTTTCACCTTCACCCTCCGCTCGCCCAGTGGCTGCAGGAGAGCTTCGGATTTGCTCCGCTGATCTGCGTCATCGGGGCCTTTCTGGCCCTGTTCCTGACCATCCTGACGCTTTTCACCGCGGCCGGCTACGTGGTTTCCCGCTCGATTTCGCTGCTGCTGCTCGATGGACTCAACCTCGTGGCCGGAGGGTGTTTCGGGCTCTTCCAGGGGGTGGTGGCACTCGCGCTGGTGCTGTTCGGGCTCTCCCTCGGATCGCTCCCGGATGCACTCAGCGAGCGGATCGAGAAATCGCAGCTTGCCCCCCCCTTTGTCACCCTGGGGGAGAACATGTTCACCCGCGGGCAGGAGACGCTGGAAAAGCACCTGTGAGGGGCACATGACAGGCTACCCCGAAGCGTGGCGGGTCCTTGAATTCGATCGCCTGCGTTCGATCCTGGAACACCTGGCGGTGACCGGGCCCGGTCGCGCGGCGCTGCACACGCTGACGCCGACCCTCACGCGGTCGGAGATCGCGCAATCGTTTGTCGAGGCCGCGGAGGCGCGGGCTCTGCTCGAGCAGCAGCAGGAGATCCCGGTGGCCGGGAGCGAGGACCTGCAGCCCCTGCTCAAGCGGCTCGGGACCCCCGGAAGCCGGCTCGAGGTTCGCGAACTGCTGGCTGTCCGGCGCAGCCTGCGGGCCGCCCAGGCCTGCCGTCGACAGCTCCTTGCGGGTGACGCTTTCCCGGCGCTTGCGGCCCTGGCGGCAGGACTTGAAGGGCTGCCGAGGCTCTCCGCCGAACTCGACGAGGCGCTCGACGAACAGGGGGTGCTCCTTGACAACGCCTCGTTCGAGCTGGCCGATATCCGTGCCGAGCTGCGTCGCGCCCGCGACCAGGTGCGCAGCCTGCTCGAGGGGCTCCTCGCGGACAGCCGTCTGGCGGAGATCTTCCAGGAGCGGCTGATCACCGAGCGTAACGGTCGTGCGGTCCTGCCGGTCAAGGCCGATTTCCGCGGTCGCCTCAAGGGCTTCGTGCACGACGAGTCGGGGAGCGGGCAGACCCTCTACATCGAGCCGGCCGCGGCGCTCGAGGCCAACAACCGGGTGCAGGGCCTGCTGCGCGCGGAGCAGCGCGAGATCGAGCGCATTCTGCAGCGCCTGGCGTTACGGGTGGCGGACGCGGCGGCCGAGCTGACCGCGAACCAGCAGCTGCTGGCCCGTCTCGACCTGCTCGCCGCGATCGCCCGCTACGCCGTGCGTTGCGACGCTCATCCGCCGCAACTGCTGGAGACGCCGCAGGTCGGGTTACGTGCGGCGCGTCATCCCCTGCTGCTGCTGGCGAGCGACGGATCAGCGCGGCCCGTCGAGGCGATCCCCGTCGATTTGCTCTTCGAGGCCGGCCACGACACGCTGGTGATCAGCGGACCGAATACCGGGGGGAAGACGGTTGCGCTCAAGACCTTCGGCCTGTTCGCCCTGATGGTGCGGGCCGGGTTGCCGGTGCCGTGTCACCCGGACAGCGCGCTCGGCCTGTTCAGCCAGGTGCACGCCGATATCGGCGACGAGCAGAGCATCGAGAACAGCCTCTCGACCTTTTCCGGCCACCTCGAGCGGCTGGTGCGGATTCTCTCCGAGGTGGACGAGGGCGCGCTGGTGCTGCTCGACGAGCTCGGCACCGGGACCGACCCCGCCGAGGGCGGGGCGCTGGCCCTGGCGGTTCTCGATCGGCTGCGCGAAGCCGGTGCACGAACCGTGGTCACCACCCATCTCAACCTGGTCAAGGGGTATGCCCAGCTGCGCGGGGGGGTCCAGAACGCCGCGGTCGAGTTTGATCCGCAGACCCTCGCCCCGTCCTACCGCCTGCACTACGGCGTTCCGGGGGCGAGCAGCGCGTTCACCATCGCGCGCCGCCTCGGCCTGCCGGAGAGCGTGCTCGAGCGCGCCGCCGGTTATCTCGGTGCCGGAGAGAAGGAAGGACTCGCGCTGATTGAGGATCTCAATCGCCTGCGCCGCGAGCTCGAGCAGGACCGGGCCACGGCCCGCGACGAGAAGGAGACGGCGCGGCGCGAGCGGAGCCACCGCAAGCAGCTGCTCGACGATGTCGAGCGCGAACGACGGCAGATCCTCGACAAGGCGGTGCGCCGGGCCGAGACGGTGGTGCGCCGGGCCGAACAGCAGGTTCACGCGCTGCTCGAAGACGCCCGCGGTCAGCAGGGCGATACGCCGCAGACGGCGCGGATCAAGGGGGAACTCAAGGAGCTGCGCGGCGACGTCAGTCGTGAGCGTCCGGCTCCGGAGCGCCGCGGCCAGCGCCCCGGGGAGGTCGTCTCCGGCGAGCTGCTGTGGGTGACCCCGCTGGGGGTCGAGGCCGCGGTGGTTCGCGACTGCGGACGCGAGATCGAGCTCGACCTCGGCGGCAAGCGGACCCGCGTCGGACGTGCGAGCCTCGAACAGTACCAGCCGCGGCGGTTCCGCGTGGAAACCCGGCAGGTGAGTGCCCGTTCCCAGGTCGAGCGCGAGCGGGTGGCGACGCGCCTGGTGCTGGTCGGGATGCGGGTGGAGGAGGCGCTGGAAAAGCTCGAGCGCTTCCTCGACGATGCGCTGATCGCCCGTCACGCCAGCGTGGAGATCGTCCACGGCAGCGGCAGCGGGCGCCTGCGCAAGGCGGTGCGCGAGGCGCTCCGCGAGGCGCGCGCAGTCCAGGCCTTTTACGCGGCCCCTCCGGAACAGGGGGGGGACAACGTGACCGTGGCAGAACTGGGAGAGTGATGTCAGGCCGGATCGGTGACGACATACTCGAGACCATCCGCGATCGGAGCGACATCGTGGCGCTGGTCTCGTCGTACCTGCAGCTCAAGCGCAGCGGGGCGAACCATTTCGGCCTCTGCCCGTTTCACAGCGAAAAGTCGCCGTCCTTCAGCGTCAGCGAGTCGCGCCAGAGCTTTCACTGCTTCGGTTGCGGCGAGGGGGGGGACGTGTTCGCCTTCCTGATGAAGATGGAAGGGCTCTCTTTCCCCGAGGCGGCCCGCAAGCTCGCGGAACAGGCCGGGGTCGAGATCCCCGAGGAGCAGCCCGACCCCGAGGCCGACCAGCGGCGGCGTGAAAAGGAGCGGCTGTGGCGCATCAACGCCGCGGCGCGCGACTACTACCAGCAGGTGCTGTTGCGCCGGCCGGAAGGGGAGGCGGGGCGCAATTATCTTAAAAAGCGCGGCTACGACGGCGAGACGGCCCGCGCCTTCGAGCTCGGTTATGCGCCGCAGGGCTGGGAAGGGCTGGCCCGGCACCTGGCCGAAAAGGGGTTCGATCCGGAGGAAGTGCGTCGCCTCGGGCTGGTGCGCCCCTCGCGCGACGGGCGGGGCGATTACGATCTGTTCCGTGAGCGTCTGATCTTCCCGATTTTCGATCTGAGCGGAGAAGTGGCGGCCTTCGGCGGTCGCCTGCTCGGAGCGGGGGAGCCGAAGTATCTCAACTCGCCCGAATCGCCGGTCTACCACAAGGGGCGCCAGCTCTACGGCCTCTACCGGGGGCGCGATGCGATGCGACGGCAGGGCGAGGTGCTGGTGGTGGAGGGCTACTTCGACGTCATCGCCCTGCAGCGCGCCGGCTTCGAGAACGTGGTCGCCACCTGCGGGACGGCGATGACCGAGGACCATGCGCGGTTGCTCAAGCGCTATGCCCGCAAGGTCCTGTTTCTCTTCGATCAGGATGCGGCCGGCTTGCAGGCGACCTGGAAAGGGATGGCGCAGATTCTCCCCCTGGGGCTCTCCGGAGCGGTGGTTCGCCTCCCCCAGGGGGACGACCCCGATTCGTTCCTGCAGCGGGAGGGGAAGGACGCCTTTCAGTCCTGCCTGGCGGAGGCACAGCCGGTCCTGGAGGTCTACCAGGAGCACTTGCTGGCCGCCGCCAGTGGCGATTTCGGCGAGCGGGCACGCAGCATCGAGGAGATTCTGCGCACCCTGCTGCTGATCCCGGGAGAGATCGAGCGCGACCTCTACCTGCAGGCGTTGGCTTCGCGTTGCGGCATCGACCTCGGCCTGCTCAAGGAACAGCTCGCCGAGCTGGCTGCCAAGGAAGCGAAACTGAAGGAACGGCGCGGTTCGGCAACCCGGCAGGAGTTGCAGCCGGTAACGCAAACGCCGGATCCGGAGGCGCGTGAAGTTCCTCATCCGGCGACCCGTCAAGACGGCCCGCGTCCGGTAGCGCCTCCGCCGCCGAAGGTGGATGAGCGCCAGCGCAAGACCCAGCGGCTCCTGCTTAAGGTGCTGAGTCTGCACGAGGAGTACCACCCGCGAGCCAGCGAGGCGGGGCTGGAGAATCTGTTCGTCGACCGCGATTACAACCGCCTGGCGGCCTGCCTGCTGCGTGTCGGCTGCGAGGCGTTTGCGGCGTCCCTCGAGGCAGAAGAGTTTGCCGACAGCGAGCGGCAGCTCGGCCGGGAGGTGCTGGCGATCGACCAGCACGCCGTCGGGGAGGGGCACGCCAAGCTGTTCGAGGACTGCTTGCGCGACGGTGAGACCCGGAGACTGCGGCAGCGCTTGAAAGAATTGCAAAGTCTGATAGACAAGGCAGAACGCGAAGGTGATGACGCAACACGGGATAATTATCTGCGTGAAAAGACAGATCTGAATAAGCGATTAAAATAAACATGATCGACGGGCCGCACGGCCCGCCCCGGAGCAGCACTTCGGGGGCGAGAGGAGAACCCGGGAATGTCGAAGAAGAACAAGATGGAAGAGGTCCAACAGCTGATCGACCTCGGCAAGGAGAAGGGGTTTCTGACCTACGACGAAGTCAACGACCTTCTCCCTGCGGATATGGTGTCTTCCGACCAGCTCGATGACGTGATGAGCATGTTCGGCGAGATGGACATCGAGATCGTCGACACCGAGCAGAAGGTTTCGGCCCGTAAGAGCTCCGACGAGCTTGACGACGACGGCGCATCCGACGACAGCGACAGCTCGGAGGAGTCCGAGCTCGAGGTCGAGGCCCTCGGCCGCACCAGCGACCCGGTACGCATGTACCTGCGCGAGATGGGTCAGGTTTCACTGCTGACCCGCGAGGGAGAGGTCGAGATCGCCAAGCGCATCGAGGACGGCGAGATGATGGTCGCCAGCGTGATCATGAAGACCCCGATCGCGGTCAAGGAAGTGGTCTCACTGGGCGAGCGGCTCGCCAAGGGACAGATCAGCGTGGCGGAAATCACCCGCGAGTTCGAGGAGGAAGAGGGGAGCGAGGCCGAGGAGCGACACCGCCAGCGGGTCCTCGAACTGGTCGGCAAGATCCGTGAGCTCGACACCCAGATCGACGAGATCGTGGCCAAGCTCGATGGGAAGGTCGCCGTACGCACCCGCGCCAAGCTGGAGAAAGACCTGGCGGCGATGCGCGACGAGGTCACCGACCTGCTGCGCCAGGTGCGCCTCAAGGATTTCCAGGTCGCCAAGATCGTCGATCGCCTCAAGGAGCTGGCCGGCCAGGTCAAGAAGGGCCAGGCCGAAGTCTCTGCCTGCCGCGAACAGATGGGGAACCCCGCACTGGGGGAAGAGGACATCCTTGCCCGCCTGCGCGAGAGCGAGGAAGAGGCCCTCAAGCTCTCCAAAGAGCTCAAGGTCCCGGTCGACACCCTGCTCGCGGTCGAAAAACGCCTCAAGTCGTCCCAGCGCAAGTTCACGCGGGTGCGCGAGGAGTCGGGCTTCGCCCCCGAGGAGCTGCTCGAGGCCCTCAAAGAGGTCCACAAGGGGGAATACCGCGCCAAGCAGGCCAAGGCCGAACTGGTGGAGGCGAACCTCCGCCTGGTGGTCTCGATCGCCAAGAAGTACACCAACCGCGGCCTGCAGTTCCTCGACCTGATCCAGGAAGGGAATATCGGCCTGATGAAGGCGGTCGACAAGTTCGAGTACCAGCGTGGCTACAAGTTCTCGACCTACGCCACCTGGTGGATCCGCCAGGCGATCACCCGGGCGATTGCCGACCAGGCCCGGACCATCCGCATCCCGGTGCACATGATCGAGACCATCAACAAGCTGATCCGCACCAGCCGTCAGCTGGTTCAGGAGATGGGGCGCGAGCCGACCCCCGAGGAGATCGCCGAGCGCATGGAGCTGCCGCTCGAAAAGGTCCGCCGGGTGCTGAAGATCGCCAAGGAGCCGATCAGCCTCGAGACCCCGATCGGCGAGGAGGAGGATTCCTCGCTGGGCGATTTCATCGAGGACAAGGCGGTGGTCTCCCCGGTCGAGGCCGTGATCAAGACCAACCTCTCCGACCAGACCGCCAAGGTCCTCAGCTCGCTGACCCCGCGCGAGGAGAAGGTGCTGCGCATGCGTTTCGGGATCGGCGAGAAATCGGATCACACCCTCGAGGAGGTCGGTCAGGACTTCAACGTGACCCGCGAACGTATCCGCCAGATCGAGGCCAAGGCGCTGCGCAAGCTGCGTCACCCGAGCCGCGCCAAGCGCCTCAAGAGCTTCATCGAAACCTGATCTGACCTTGCCGCATTCCGTCCAAGCAAAAAGGCCCGCCTGAAACCAGGCGGGCCTTTTGTTTTTCACGCCGGTGAAGGTTACTCGCCGGCCAGGGTTCTGAGAATCTTGGGGTCCCGTTCGCGCTCGGCGAGGATCACGTGGCAGAAGTTGCAGTCGCCGGAGATGGTCTCCCCGGATTCGCTCACGTGACTGTCGTCGTGGCAGCGGAAACAGCCGATCTCGAAGTCCTCGCCGTGGCCGATGTGGTTGACGTAGGTCCCCCAGCCGATCTTCATGTCCGGGAAGACGTTCTGGCTGTAGGCGGCGCGTACCCCCTCGATCGAGCGGTTGAGCAGTTCGAGCTTTTCCTTGGCCAGCTCCGGGTAGTGTTCCTCGTACCAGCTGCGCAGCGCGCGACCGATCTGGATCCCGGCCTCTTCGGCGCCGGGGTAGTCGACATTCAGGACCGCGACGGCCTGGCGCTTGATGAACGGGAGCTCGCGGCTGATTTCGCCGGCAAAGATCTTTTCGTCGACGGCCTTTTCGAGCGTCCGGTAGATATGGGTGGGGCGGTTGTGGCAGTCGATGCAGTCCATATTCCGCTCTTCAAGTTCGCCGTCGACTTCGGCATCCTCGTTGCGATATACGACCGTGCTGCCGTCGGCCCGCGTCAGGGTGATCTCGGGGATGGTCATGCGTGACGGGTCGGCCTTGTAGGTGATCCGGTTCTCCTTGGAGACATGCCAGTGGATGCCGTGGGGCTGTTCCGTCAGGCTCCCGGCCGAGCCGATCTTCATCAGCATCACGGTCTGCTCCTGGCTCGAGGCCTCGTCGTCGAGATAGTAGTTGTGGATGTTGAGCTTGTCGCCGTGGAACTTGTCGGGGCGGTGGCACTGCTCACAGGTCTCCCGTGCCGGGCGGAGTCCGTGCACCGGGGTCTGGATCGGACGCGGCACGGTATCGAATGCAACGGCAAAGAGCTGGCGAGAGCCGGAGATCTTCGACTTGACGAACCAGGTCGCGCCGCTGCCGATATGGCACTCGACGCAGTGCACGCGCGAATGCGGCGAGTTCTGGTAGGCGGTGTACTCGGGGTGCATGACCTCGTGGCAAAACTGTCCGCAGAAGCTGTTCGATTCCATGTAGTGGTAGCCGCTATAGCCGAGCAGGCTGACGATGAAGAAGTTCGTACAGGTCAGAAAGACCCCCAGGAAGATCAGCTTGCGGACGCGGTTGAAGCGGGTCTCGTCGGTGAAGTGTTCGCGCAGATAGCCGACGGTAAATACCCGGACCTCTTCCTTGCCTTTGAGGAAGAACAGGCCGATGAACACCATGATCAGACCCGTGACGAAGGCCGGTCCGAGAAGCATGTAGATCACGGCACCGAAGTAGGGGTTCTCGATATGGCCCCAGATGTCGACGAGCACCAGCCCGAGCAGGAAAGGGAAGGTGATGGTCGTGACCATGGCGCCGATCAGAGACACCTGGCTGCGGGCGATCCCCTTGAAGAACGAATCGATGATGGACTTGAGCGGCTCCATGCGCCCTCCTCGTAGATTGCGAGCCTACGGCTCAGAATGAGAGCCGTAGTTTAGCAGATAAGACGAAGTAATCAATGTCAAGTTGGGGCTAAAAAGGAGGCCGCTGTCCCGTGTGGGAAGCGGCCTCGAGTGAGTTTGCGTCTGACCGGTCTAGAAGCCGAGGACGGCCGAGAACCAGCCCTTGACGAGACCGAGCGGTCCTCCTGCGGCGACGGCCCCGCCCATCAGGGCGGCGACGGCCCAGAGACCGAACAGGGCGATGATGCCGACCGTCATGACCAGTGAGACGCGGAAGGTGATGCGCATCAGCAGGGCGCCGGTTTGGGAAGCAATACCTTCATGGGTCTGGGTTGCAGTCGTGGCCATTTCTTTCATGGTGACCTCCTTTCGTTCGCGTGCGAATCCTTTTGGGGTTGTGTTCTGTCTATGTAATTAATGAAGAAGATGTCTTTTCTGTCATCGTATACATAGACTATCAGCGCATATTCTCGGTGTCAAATAAAAAAACAAATAAAATCAACTACTTAGCTAACAGCTACAGGGTTTCAGTATGTTGACAACCGCAATTGTCAAGTCGAGGATGTCAAAAAGCCCGGCATGGCAAAACATACCGGGTTTACTGGTTTGCGGCCTCCCGCGCGCTGCTGGCTTTGGCCTCTTTCATGGCCTGCAGGAAGACATCACAACTCGAACAGTGGTCGAGGTCCTTGGCGCAGGCGGTATTCGCGCGCTCCCAGCAGGGCTTGGTGCGATCCTGGTAGGCGGAGCACTTGACCCGCTTTTCCATGGGACACCCCTTAATTTCCCAGCAGGGGCTCAGGTCGAGGAGTTTCTTGATTCCGGGGATGCTGATCCCCTGTTCATGGATCAGGTGGCGCAGGCACTGGATCCATTCGATGTCGTCATTGGAGAAGTAGCGTTTCTGGCCCTTGCGGGACGGAATGATCAACCCCTCGTCCTCGTAGATTCGGATCGTGCGCGGGTGGACGCCGAGAAGCTTCGCTGCAACACTTATGGGAAAAATCGGTTCGTCGCTTTTAACTGCCATCGATTCCTCCGACTTCCTTTCTGGAGAGTTAAAACCCTTCTTTTACGTAAACAAGGATAGCAGCGTTTTGTTTATTTGTGTAGAAAAAATTTCCGCTTTTTTACAAAACTAGTGTGGAATCTCAGTTATTACTTTATATGGTAGGCAGATAAACATATTTTAATTTATGCATGAAAATTAGATGCATAAAAACGGTATGTTACGAATACGGTTGGCGAATATTAACAAAAACACCACTTTTTTGATGGTGTATTTTTTTTGCCTCGCGTGGTGTCGGGAGGACCTTTTGAGCTGGCGTTTCTTAGGCAGTTTTAAGGGTATTTTTTCACACATAAGTAATACTTGAGTAAATAGATGTACAAGAAAAGCGGAAAAAATAATTTACAAGAAAACGAAAAAATTGTTGCAGGGCAAAAAGGAGTGTGCTAATTGGTTGTTGCAAATGCAACACGAACATACAACATACGCGTCACTTTGAACTAGGCCCTGAGGGCAGGAGGTATCGAGATGAAAGCTGCACGGACTGTTTCGGACTATGTTGCAACCACGTTTCTGATCGGGCTGATGACGGCCGTGGGTGTATCGGCGGCAATTACCGTCGTACTCGCCCTGTGGCCCCCCATGGCGTACCTGGCTTCCAAGTTCTTCTAGTACGCAGAGTTGAGCGGAGCATGTAAAAAGGCCCTGACCTTCCGGTCAGGGCCTTTTTGCGTTGCCATGAGGTGGGGGCGTGATCTTAGTGCTCGGCGGATTCCTTCAGGTCGGCGAACGCCGGGAAGATCATGTTCAGGAAGTAGAAGATCACGAACGGCGTCGCGCAGACCAGCAAGGCCCCGCCAAGGCCTTCCTTGAAGGTCTCCATGTCGTGCGGGATGATCGGCAGATGATAATGCATGAAGCCGGCGAAGGTGAGCGAGAAGGCCTGGCCGCCTATGACCACGTTCCAGCGCATCATCAGTACGCCGAAGAGCACCAGCAGCGAGGCGACGGCGGCGCGGCGTACCGTGACGCCGGGAATCAGCAGCATCAGGAAGGGGAGCAGGTTGCCGATGCCGTACTGGAGGATGAAGATCTTCACGAAGTCGTGCTCGTAGATGACCATGCGCAGGGCATCCCATGATTTGACGGCGGTATAGCCGCGGAAGATCATGTCGAGCAGTTCGAGGGTGAGCGCCAGGGTCATGAAGATGAGGAGGTACTTGGCGGTCATTTTGACTTCGTGGTCCTGGACACTACGCAGCTTGTCGTACTGGACGGCCGAGTCGCCGTGGGCGAGGGCGTCGGGGAGGAAGTAGTTCTTGCCGCGCTTGGCCGCCCACTTGCGGATCTCCATGAACACATAGTAGCTGATGATACACAGGGCGATACCCGAGACCACCGCCGAGCAGATGAAGATCACCGGCATCAGCGGGGTCATCCACAGGGCGTTGGCCTTGACCGAGCCGAAGATGAAGCCGGCATAGCCATGGAGGAAGCAGGCGACCGGGATGCCCAGGCCTGCGAGGAACTTGACCGCCTTGTGGTCGGCGTGCAGGGCTTCGGGGCTGGTGTCGCGGGCGCCCAGCGAGATGACCTTGTAGATCATCAGCAGCAGGCTCTCGAATCCGGAGCGGCTGCTCAGCCCTTCGAGGCGTTTGATCGAGTCGACGATGAACTGGCGGTAAACGAACCAGATCTCGGCGCCGACAATGCACGCGTAGGTCATGAAGACGATGCCGAAGGCCGAGATGGCGGAGGTGAAGTGCGGCGTCATCATGACGTGGATCCCCCGCATCGGCTGCTGGAGATGCAGCAGTAGGGGCATCATCGCCACGGGCAGCAGGGCGAAGGAGAAGACCAGCGCGAAGCGCGCGATCTCCTTGAGCTTCTCGACCCCGAAGACGTGATAGAGAGAGGAGAGGACGAAGGCGCCGGCCACGAGACCGGTCATGTACGGATACATGACGATCTGGATCGACCAGTAGACGTATTCGTTGGGGAGGACAAAGAGGTCCTTGAGGGTCCATGCCTCGCCGTGGACGACCATCTGGGCAACTTGCTCTACCATCTCAGCGCACCTCCTCGTTCATGCCGATATAATATACGTTCGGCTTGGTTCCGTATTCATCCCTCAGTACTCCGACGCGCTGTCCGAGGACCGCCTGGGCGACAGGATCATTGGGGTCGCGCAGGTTGCCGATCTGGCGGGCTCCGAACGGACACGCCTGGGCACAGGCGGTGTCTCCGCCATTGGAGATGCGGTGGTAGCAGAAGGTGCATTTGTCGGCCACGTGCTCGGTGGGGTGGAAGAAGCGGACCCCGTAGGGGCAGCCCATGATGCAGTAGCCGCAGCCGATGCACCACTCGCGGTCGACCAGCACCGCACCGTCGGCGGCCTGGTAGGTGGCGCCGACCGGACAGACCTGCACGCATGCAGGGGTCGAGCAGTGGTTGCAGAGTTTCGGCACGAAGAAGGCCTGGGCGATCTCGTCGTCGGGGACCTCGAGCAGGCCGGACTCGTTCTGGTTGATCCGGGGGTCGGTGAAGCCGTACAGGGCCCCTTTCGGAGTGTCCATGACCACTTCGCCGTTTTTTTTCATCACGTAGCGCTCCACCCAGGTGCGGGTGACGTTGGCCTCGAAGGGGATATCATTTTCGGTCTTGCAGGCCTTGACGCAGAATCCGCAGCCGACACACTTGTAGGTGTCGACCAGGAAGCCCCAGCGCAGCTCGGGGGAGGCGGCAAGGAGCTCCTTCGGGTCAAGCAGCTCCAGAGCCGAGAGTGAAACCGCAGCCCCGGACACGAACACGGCCGTCTGTTTCAGGAAGTCACGTCTCTTCATGGTTACATCTCCTCCAGGCTCGGGTTGTGCGGGTTGTGGCAGTCGACGCACGCTTCGCCGACGTTGTGGCTGGCGGGGTCGATGCCGGGGATGTTGTTCCGCCCGCTGGAGGGCATGAAGAGCTTGGAGTGGCAGCGAATGCAGAGGTCGCGGGTGCGGTCGATCGCCAGCAGCTCGGGGTCGTCGGGGTGGTTGCGGGCGGCGCCGTGGCAGTTCTCGCAGGGAATGGCCTCGTGGTGGGCGGCGGCGAGGTCGCTGACCTTGTCGTCGTGGCATTCGTTGCAGTAACTGCTGTCCTTGTACTTGGCGGGATACTCCTTCCAGTCCTGCTCGTTGCTCAGGCGATGGAAGCCGAAGGTGTAGCCGCGTTCCTGGGCGCCGAAGTCCTTGGGTACGTAGAATGAACGGAACACCAGGATGCCGGCCACCAGGCCGATGACCACGAAAAGTGGTCGCCATACATGATTTTTCACGCTGAACCCCCTGTGT